>JAUTXA010000067.1 GCA_030838265.1 Actinomycetota bacterium
CTGCCGGCTTGGGTCACTGCTCGTGTCGTCGTCCTGGTCGCGTTGGCTACCGCCCACTACATCGCCAACCGCCTGATCGTCACCCCCAGCCGCCAGGTCCACCTTGGCCTGCTCTCGTGGGACGGGCAGTGGTACCGCCGCATCGCCGACACCGGCTACAGCCACCTCTTCCCGACGGCCCGGCGGTTCTTCCCTCTGTATCCGATGTCGGCTCGCGTGCTGACGGTCGTCGTCCGCGACCCAGGGGTGGCCCTCCTCTTGATCAGCAGCGTCAGCGCCCTCGTCTACGGCGCCCTCCTCCACCGCCTCGCCCTGCGGGAGACCTCCGACCAGAGCTTGGCCCGACGATCGGCGTGGCTCGTCGCCCTCGTTCCGCCGGGGTTCATCCTCGCCTTCGGCTACACCGAGGCGGCGGCCGGTGCGCTGGCGGTGGCCACCTTCCTCGGGCTGCGCTCGAGACGATGGTGGACCGCGGCGGCCGCCGGGTTCGCCTCCGGCCTGCTGCGCCCCACGGGCACGTTGCTGGCCCTCCCTGCCCTCATCGAGGCAAGTCGAGGTTTGCGCCGGGTCACCGGTCGAGAAGCGATCGGGCGCGCCGTCGCTGTCGTCGCCCCGGTCGCCGGGACGGCGAGCTACCTGGTCTGGGTCGGTTGGCGCTTCGGCAACGCCCTCCTACCGATCAGGGTCCAGCAGCGGCCCTATCTGCGGGGAGGCTTCGCCAACCCCCTCGTCGCCTTCTATCGGTGTGGGCGCGACTTCTTCGCCGGCCACTTCGACGGCAACGGCATGCACTTCCCGATGATCGTCCTGCTCGTGCTGCTCGTTGTCGTCGGTGCCCGGTGGTGGCCGGCGTCGTACACGGCCTTCGCGGCCACGACCTTGGTCTTGGCCCTGAGCGGCCAGCACCTGAGCTCGATCGAGCGCTACGGCTTCGCCGCCTTCCCGGTGGTGCTCACCTTGGCCCGCGGTCTCGACCGTGAAGATTGGTGGCGGGCGGCTCTCGCCACCAGCGCGTCGGTCATGGGCGGCTTGGCGATGCTCGCCTTCCTCGGCATCTACATCCCTTAGCCGCGGGACGGAGCAGAGAGCTAGGAGACGGGAGCGGTGGCCCGTCGCGGCGCGTGGTGGCGGACGTTGGGCTCGCCGAGGAGGGCGTCGATGTCGGCCAGGACGTCGGCTGCTTTCTGGTGCAGGGCACGCGCCTCGTCCGCACGAGCCTCGGCCGCTTCATTGGCCTTGGTGTGGAACTTGGGGAACGGTGCCATGACTGATCTATCGGCACGTGTTCCCAATTTCTACATAGCCCGAACGGGCTATTGAGGTGACCTCTGACACTTGGGGCACCAATAGGCGGTGCGTGCGTCTCGTCCCGTTCGCTCAGCCACGATGAGGGTGCGACAGCGCAGACACGGGCGCCCCGCTCGGCCGTAGACCCACGCCTTGCCGGGCTGGCCCTCGAAGGTTCGGCTGAAGCCCTGGGCCGGCACCAGGTTGGCCCGCATCACGCGCGAGGCGGTGAGGACGAGCGATCGCAACGTCGCATCGTCGACGGCCGAGATCGGAGTCTGCGGATGGACGCGCTCGATGAACAGCGACTCGCACCGGTAGATGTTCCCGATGCCCGAGACGATGCCTTGATCGAGAAGGACGTCGCCGGCCTCGGTGGTCGGGTCGGTGCGCCGGGCCCGGCCCATGACCTCGTCGAGATCGAACGGGTCGACCAGCACGTCGGGACCGAGCGATGACAGCGACGGGTGCTCGCGCTCGAGGTGGTCGTCGAGCAGCTCGACGACCGGGGCGTCGAAGCACACGGCGTGATGGTCGCCGCACTCGATCACCAGACGGGCCTGCCAGGCCGGCTTCCGCCACCGCGCTCCCCTCTCGTAGACGTGCCACGAGCCCGTCATCATCATGTGGGTGTGGAGAGTGACGCCGCCCGACATCCGCACCATCAGGTGCTTGGCCCGGGCCTCGACCGACTCGACGGTGCGGCCCACGAGGGCGCCGGGCGGCACGTCGGCCCGCTGGCTGCGCGCCGCGGTGATGACCCGGCCCGCCAGCCAGGAGTGGAGGCTGCGAGCCGATCGGTAGATGGTGTCGCCCTCAGGCGTAGCGAACCAGTCCCTTGGGGGTCGGGACGAACGAGGCCTCGCGCAGGTAGGGCTCGAGCTCGGCGGGGCAGCGCTCGACCGAGATGCGGCTGAAGCGGCCTCGTTCGAGCAGGGCCCCCAGAGCAGTCACGGCCGACTCCTCCCAGGTGCCGTCGAAGGGGCGCAAGGCGGTGAGGCCCCGTCCCCCCTTGTCGACGTAGAGCGAGGCCAGGCCGTCGAGCAGCACGACGTAGGCGCCGGCCGCCCGTTGCGGACCCTTGACCGGCCAGGGGATCGAAAGGCCGTAGGCATTGGCCGGATCGGTGGCAGCCAGCACCACGATCTGGGGCACACCGTCGGGGGTGCGGTCACGAAAAGCCCGCAAGCGATCGACGGCACCGGGCAGAGCGAACTGGGCGCCGCCGAGCCCGGCCACGAAGTAGCCCCGGCGGATGCGACCGGCCTCCTCCATGGCCCGCAGCACCGGGTAGACCGACGCGAAACCACCGGGAATCCCCTCACCGCGAGCCGCCTCGCGAGTGAGGACGCCGTGACGATCGAGAAGGACGCCGGCCACGGCATGGGCTCCCGCCGTCGGCGTCATGGCGGCGTCGGCGGCCACCTCTCGTTCGACCAGCGACCACCGGCCCTGGGCTCGCGGCGGGCCGAGGACAGCCAGGCTGCCCATGCGCGGCCGCCCGCCCCGCGCCTTGCCGCCGCTGCGGCGCTTGGCCGACAGGGCGCGCACGGCGGCGAAGGAGTCGTTGGTGACCTCGCCGGCCCAGACGAGATCCCACAGGGCGTCGAGGGTCGCGCTGTCGCTGGCGCCGCCGAGGTCGCGAAAGAAGACGGCGCCTCGCTGGGCGAGGACCTGGCGAAGGCGCTCGTGCTCGTCGCCGGCCGGCCGGTCGTTCGACCCACCGAGGCCGAGGCGCGGAAGGAGCAGCGCGGCTTGGTCGCGCAGCACGAGGACGACCTTGCCATCGTCTCGGCCCAGCGGAGCGGCGCCGGCCCACATCACTTCGCCCGCGGCGAGCAGATCATCGAGGAGACGGGGCGAGTAGTCGCGCACGCGAGCATTGAGGACGTCGCGCTCGAGGACGCTGGCCGGGATGGGCACCCCCTGGAGCTGGCGGATGGCCTCGAAGCACCGGTCGACACCGGTGGCCTCGGAGCCGATGCCGTGCCAGGCCGGAAGGAAGCGGGCCAGGGCCTCGACCTCGGCGGGCTCGATCTCTCGTCGCAGGGCCGCCAATGAGCGCTGGCGCAGGAGACGCAGCACCTCGACGTCGCACCACTCGCGCTCGCTGCCCTCGGGGCGGAACGCGCCCCTCACGATGCGGTCATCGGCCACCAGGCGGTCGAGACACTCGCCCACCGCCTCGACGCCGATGCCGAAGCGCAGGGCGGGCTCGACGGCGAGGAACGGCCCGTGGGTGCGGGCCCACCGCCTCACCAGCTGGAGCCGGGCGTCGGCCACCGGCTCGAGGAGGGCCTCGGGGATGCCGTTCGGGAGGGCGGCACCCAGGCCGTCGCGGTAGCGGGCGGCGTCCTCGACCGCGATCAGCCGCTGCTCGCCGGCGACACCGATCGAGATCGCTCGCCGGGTGCTGACCAAGTCGTCACCGGGGTCGAAGGTGCAGCGGGCGCGCAGCTCGGGCGGTGTGAGATCGCCCAGACGCAGCAAGAGGTCATGGGCGCCGTCGAGGTCGGTCGCCCACCGGCGCTCGTCGAGGCACTGGAGATCGTCCTCGAGGGCGGCCAGGGCCTCGGGGTCGATGAGCTCGCGCAGCTCGTCGGAGCCGACCAGCTCGGCCAGCATGCGGCGGTCGAGGGTGAGGGCCTGGGCCCGGCGTTCGGCCAGGGGGGCGTCGCCCTCGTACATGAAGTTGGCGATGTAGGCGAAGGCCAGCGACGAGGCGAAGGGCGAGGGCGTCTGGGTGTCGACCGAGGCGATGCGCACCTTGCGGGAGCGGATGTCGCCCATGAGAGAGACGAGCGCCGGCAGGTCGAACACGTCGCGCAAGCACTCTCGGTAGGTCTCGAGGAGGATCGGGAACGACCCGTACTTCGACGCCACGTTCAGCAGATCGGCGGCTCGCTGACGCATCTGCCACAAAGGCGTGCGGGAGCCGGGCCGCCGCCTGGGAAGGAGGAGGGCTCGAGCCGCGTTCTCGCGGAAGCGTGAAGCGAACAGGCCCGAACTTCCGACCGCGGCCACCACCAAGTCGTCGACCTCGTCGGGGTCGAGGGTGACCCAGTCGACGGGCGGGGACTCATCGGCTTCAGGCAGGCGGATGACGATGCCGTCGTCGTTCCAGATGGCTTGGACCTCGAACCCGAGCTGGTCGCGGATCTTGGCCTCGACGGCGAGGGCCCACGGCGCATGGACGCGCGCGCCGAAGGGCGAGAGCACGCAGATGCGCCAGTCGCCCAGCTCGTCCCGGAAGCGCTCGACCACCAGCTGCCGGTCGGTGGGCAGCAATCCGCCGGTCGCGGCGCGCTCCTCGGCCAGGTAGCTGCGCAGGTTCTTGACGGCGCGGTCGTCGAGACCGGCATCGGTGCGCAGCTTGTCGTCGTCCCACGTATCGACCTGGCGCAGGAAGGCGCCGAGGGCTTGGCCCAGCTCGTAGGGCCGGCCCACCTGGTCGCCCTTCCAAAAGGGCATCTTCCCCGGCTCGCCCGGCGCGGGGGTGACCACGACGCGGTCGCGGCTGATCTCCTCGATGCGCCACGTCGTGGCGCCGAGCAGGAAGGTCTCGCCCACCCTGCTCTCGTAGACCATCTCCTCGTCGAGCTCGCCCACCCGACTGCCCTCGGGGGTGAACACGCCGAACAGGCCGCGGTCGGGGATGGTGCCGCCGCTGGTGACCGCCAGCATGCGAGCCCCCGGACGGGCCGTGAGGGTGCCCGCCACCCTGTCCCACGTGAGACGGGGACGGAGCTCGGCGAACTCGTCGCTCGGATAGCGCCCGGCCAGCATGTCGAGCACCCCCTCGAGGAGGTCACGGGTGAGCTCGGCGAAGGGATAGGCCCCCCACGCCACCTCGGCCACCTCGTCGACCGTCACCTCCTCGATGGCGGCCATGGCCACGATCTGCTGGGCCAACACGTCGAGGGGGTTCCGGGGCACGTGGGTCTCTTCGATGAGGCCGTCCTGCATGCGCTGCGCGGTCACCGCCGACACCACGAGATCGCCGCGGAACTTGGGGAAGAGGCGGCCCTTCGAGGGCTCGCCCACCTGGTGCCCGGCCCGTCCGACTCGCTGCAGGCCGGCGGCCACCGACGGCGGCGACTCGACCTGCACCACGAGGTCGATGGCCCCCATGTCGATGCCGAGCTCGAGCGACGAGGTGGCCACGAGGGCGGGGAGCTTGCCCGCCTTGAGGGCATCCTCGATGTCGAGCCGTTGCTCGCGGGCGATCGAGCCGTGGTGGGCTCGAACCAGCTCCTCGCCCGCCAGCTCGTTGAGCCGGTTGGCCAAGCGCTCGGCCAGCCGCCGCGAGTTGACGAAGATCAGCGTCGAGCGGTGCGACCGGATGAGGGCGAGCAGCTCGGCCTGGATGGCGGGCCAGATCGAGTGGCGGACCTCGGGGTCGCCCGCCGCCGGCCCATTGAGCAAGGGACTGCCATCGGCACTCTCGATGGGCCGGCCCAACTCGGACATGTCGTCGACGGGGACGATCACCTCGAGCTCGAGTGGCTTGCGCACGCCGGCGTCGACCACGGTGACGGGGCGAGGCTCCCACTCGCCGCCCTGGCCTCGGCGACGTCCGCCAAGGAAGCGGGCCAGCTCGTCGAGCGGGCGCTGGGTGGCGGACAAGCCGATGCGCCGCGCGCCCGGTGCCAATCGCTCGAGTCGCTCGAGGGACAGGGCGAGGTGCGTCCCCCGCTTGGTGGCGGCGACGGCGTGAATCTCGTCGACGATCACGTGCTCGACCGAGGCCAGGGTCAGGCGCGCCGACGACGTGAGGAGCAGGTAGAGGGACTCGGGCGTGGTGATCAGGATGTCGGGCGGGTGGCGGAGCAAGTCGCGCCGCTCGGACTGAGGCGTGTCGCCGGTACGGGTCGCGACCCGGATCAGCGGCGTGGCGCCACCGGCCCGCTCGGCGGCCAAGGCGATGCCGGCCAGAGGAGCCCGCAGGTTGCGCTCGACGTCGTAGGTGAGGGCCTTGAGGGGCGAGACGTAGAGGACGCGGCAGCGCTTCCCCTCGTCCTCGGGGACGGGCGTCGTCAGGAGCCGGTCGAGGGCCCAGAGAAACGCGGCGAGGGTCTTGCCCGAGCCGGTGGGGGCCAGGATCAGGGCGTGCTCGCCCCGGCCGATGGCGTCCCACCCCCGCTCCTGCGCGTCGGTCGGGGCCGCGAACGTCGAGCTGAACCACGACCGGGTGGCAGGCGAGAACCGGTCGAGTGAGCCCATGGTCGCCCAGGCTATGACATCGGTGTAGTTACGTTCCCGGGGGTCAACGGCCGGCAGGGGTCAAGTACCTTCGGGGCCATGGATGCCCTCACCTGGGAGCACCGCCCCAACCTGCGACGGCCCGTGTTGGTCGCCGCCTTCGAGGGCTGGGCCGACGCCGGCGACGCGGCGTCGACGGCCGCCGGCTACCTGGCCGAGACCTGGGGAGCCCGGCGCTTCGCGTCCATCGACCCCGAGGAGTTCTACGACTTCACCTCGACCCGGCCTCAGGTGCGCCTCGACGAGGGCATGACCAGGCACATCGACTGGCCGGCCAATGAGCTGAGCGCAGCATCGGTGCCGGCTAGCCCCCATGACGTTGTGTTCCTGCAAGGGGTTGAGCCCCAGCTCAAGTGGCGAACCTTCTCGTCGCTCATCGGTGAAGTCGTCACCGAGCTCAGCATCGAGCTGGTGATCAGCCTCGGGGCCCTCCTGACCGATACCCCGCACACCCGGCCCGTGCGGGTGACCGGCACAGGCACCGACCCTGAGCTGATCGCCCGTCTCGGGCTGGTCCGCTCGCGCTACGAAGGCCCAACCGGCATCGTCGGCGTGCTGCACGACTCCCTCGCCCGCAAGGGCATCCCCTCGGCCTCGTTGTGGGCCAACGTCCCCCACTACGTCGAGCGCACCCCGTCACCGAAGGCGGCACTCGCTCTGGTGCGGAAGGCGTCCGACCTGCTCGGCGCCCACGTCGAGGCCCTCGACCTGCAGATCGCGGCGTCGTCCTACGAACGACAGGTCAGCGAGGTCGTGGCCACCGACGACGACGTGGCCGAGTACGTCCGCCGCCTCGAAGCCGGCCTGGGCGATGACGACGACGACGATCGCCCCGAGCTGCAGGAGGGCGACGCCCTCGCCGCCGAGGTCGAGCGCTTCCTCCGCGAGCAGGGCGGCACCTGAGCATCGTGACGACATGAGGGCGGGCCAGGCTTCGGCTACCGCCCAGCGCGTCGCCGCCCTGCGCCTCACGTTCGACCGGGTGATGGCCGAGGGCGACCCGGCAGCCGACGAGCGGCTGGCCCGTGACGTCGCCGGCTCGGTCGAACGCCAGCCGGGCGGTTTGCTCGACGACTATCTGCGGGCCCGCACCTCGTTCTTCGACCGGGTCGTCGTCGGTGCCCTCGACGCCGGCCTGCGGCAGGTCGTCGTGGCCGCTGCCGGTTACGACGGACGGGCCTTGCGCTACGCCCGACCCGGGGTGCGGTGGTTCGAGGTCGACCACCCCGACACCCAAGGCGACAAGGTCGAGCGCCTTCTTCGCCTCGACATCGACACCGGCCAGATCACGTTCGTGGCCGCCGACTTCACCGTCGACCGCATCTCGGATCTGGTCGACCGTGCCGGCTTCGACCGAGGCGCGCCGGCCCTCTTCCTGTGTGAGGGCATCGCCGTCTACCTCGAGCGCGAGGTGCTGGAGTCGCTGCTGTCCGAGCTGCGTCGTCTCGCCGCGCCGGCCAGCCGCTTGGCCATCAGCCTGTCGGTCTCGGCGGGCTCGACCAGCTCCGAGCGCCGGGAGCGGTTCCAGGGCGCGGTGGCGGCCTTGGGTGAACCGACTCGCAGCCTGCTCACCGCCGAGGACGCC
>JAUTXA010000081.1 GCA_030838265.1 Actinomycetota bacterium
TGCCGCAGCTGTTGAGGGCCTGGCTGTAGTTCGGGCACAGCGATACGAACAGGTCGCTCGAATGGGAGAGGTACCGCGGCGGGTTGTTGATCAGCCCGTGGATCTCCTGGTAGAGACCGAAGAACACCGGCATCTGGAGCAACATCGGCAGGCACCCTGACAACGGGTTGACGTTGTGCTCCTTGTAGAACGCCATCATGGCTTCGTTGAGGGCGGCCCGGTCGTGCTTGTGCTCCTGCTGGAGCCGCTTCATCTCGGGCGCCACCCGCTGCATCGCCAGCGTCGAGCGCATGCTCTTGATGGTGAGGGGGGCGGTGACCAGCATCACGACCGTGGTCAGGGCCGTGATGGCCCAGGCGTAGTTGTGGATCAGGTCATAGGAGCCCGCCAGGATGAACGCCAGACCTTTGAAGATGACGTCGAAGGGCGATGCGGCGAAAAACATGATGGGGGTTCCTCACTCCGGAACGGGGTCGGCGCCGCTGCCACCCCAGGGGTGACACCGGCTTATGCGGCGGGCGGCGAGGGCTGAGCCCCTGGCCGCGCCATGGCGTTCGATTGCCTCGCTGGCGTAGGTCGAGCACGAGGGAAAGTAGCGGCAGGGCGAGGGGCGTCCCGAGCGGGCCCGCTGGTAGAGCCGGATCGCGGCCAGCTCGGCCCGGGCCACCGGGCTCATCGAGCCGGCCCGGCCACCGGCCGGGCGGCCGCCGAGACGGTGGTCAGCGCGTCGGACACGAGTGCTCGCAGATCTCCGTAGGGCAGGGCCGTCGCCTCAGGGGCGGCGGCGATGAGGTAGGCGCCCGGGTGCACCAGACGCCCGAGCTCGCCGACGATTGCCCGCAAACGACGCCTGAGCCGGTTGCGCACAACGGCTCCGCCCACTCGCTTCCCGATGGCGTAGGCCACTCGGGGAGGCTCATCGGCAGGACCGTCGACCCACGTTACCGTCACCGGGCCACGGCGGATGCGGCGCCCATCGTGGCGGAGCCGGCTGAAGGTCTTCTGATCGCGGATGCGCCAGATCACGCCGACAGGCGCTGGCGCCCCTTCCGGCGCCGGGCCTTGAGGATGGCCCGACCAGCTCGGGTCGACATGCGATGCCGGAACCCGTGGTTCTTGGCCCGCTTCCGGGTGTTGGGTTGGAATGTGCGCTTCACCATGCCTCCTGTGCGCCGACCGGCGCTGCTGCTGCGCCGACCGGCGCGGCGGCCGTGGCCCGGCGGGACGCGGTGCTCCTGGCCACCGGGCGGCGGCGGACGCTCAGGGTAGAGGGCGGGCGCCAACCCGGCAACACGACGGCCGCCATGGGCCGATCCAGGCACGTTCCCGCTGGTCCAACGGGTTTTTCCCCAGCCCCTCGCACCCCCCGAAGGCCGGTGGTACGGTCCGACTTTCCACCTCGTGGAGGTGGATCCAGCAGTGATTTTGGCGCCCTCCTTCCCCAGGGTGGCCGGACGAACTGGGCGGCTTTTGGGGTCCTCCAGTTTTTCCACAGGTGTGGACACAGGGTGTGGACAACGAGAGGGCCGGGGAGGCGGAGCGCTGGTGACAGACGTCGAGCAACTGTGGATTTCATGCGCAGACAAGCTCAGGAATGAGGTCACTGACGCCACCTGGCTGACGTGGTTCGAGGCCATCACCCCGGTGTCGGTCGACGCCGCCGAGCTGGTGCTGGCCGTCCCCAGCGCCATGGTGAAGGAGCGGCTCGAGGGTCGCTACCTCGGTTTGATCGAGCAGGCCGTGGCCAGCACGGCAGGCGGCAGTCTGCGCCTGCGGGTCGAGGTCCGCACCCACGCTCGGACCACCGACGAGGACGCCGCCAGCCCGGGCGAGCTGCGCCGGATCGAGGACGACGACACCTCGAGCGGGCTCACGCCGATCCCCCCGCCGCCTGGGCCTCGGAACGACGAGAGTCCCCTCGACTCCCGGTACACCTTCGAGGCCTTTGTCATCGGGGCGTCCAACAAGTTCGCCCACGCCGCGGCCCAGAGCGCGGCCGAGAACCCGGCCAAGTCGTGGAACCCGCTGTTCATCCACGGCGACTCGGGGCTGGGCAAGACCCACCTGCTGCACGCCATCGGCAACTACGTGAAGGAGAACTTCCCCGGCCGTCATGTGCGCTACGTGTCGACCGAGACGTTTATGAACGAGTTCGTCGACGCCATCCGGACCAACACGACCATCGCCTTCAAGCGCCGCTACCGGCAGTGCGACGTCCTGTTGGTCGACGACATCCAGTTCATGGAGAACAAAGAGGGGCTCCAGGAGGAGTTCTTCCACACCTTCAACCACCTCCATGGCGCCTCGAAGCAGATCGTGATCACCTCGGACCGGCCCCCGAAGTCGATCGCCACCCTCGAGGAGCGCCTGAGCAGCCGCTTCATGATGGGCCTGATGACCGACGTCCAGCCCCCCGAGCTCGAGACGCGCCTGGCCATCCTGCGCAAGAAGGCCGAGGGGGAGCGGGCGCACGTCCCCGATGACGTGCTCGAGCTGATCGCCACCCACGTGAAGGACAACATCCGCGAGCTCGAGGGGGCCCTCATCCGGGTGTCGGCCTTCGCCAGCCTCAACCGCGAGCCCCTCACCCGAGAGCTGGCCGAGAAGGTCCTCTCCGACCTCCTGTCCTCGAACGAGCCCCGTCAGATCACACCCAAGGTCATCCTCGAGGCCACCTCCGAGACATTCGGCTTCTCGATCGACGACCTCTGTGGGACCAGCCGTCGTCGTCCCCTCGTGACCGCCCGCCAGGTGGGCATGTACGTCTTCCGAGAGCTCACCGACTACAGCTACCCCGCCATCGCCCGAGAGTTCGGCGGACGGGACCACACCACGGTCATCCACGCCGTCGAGAAGATCTCGGCCCTGATGAAGGAGCGCCGGCAGATCTTCGACCAGGTCACCGAGCTCATCCACCTCATCAAGAACCCGTGAGCGCTGTCCTCACGCCCGTGGGCATTGTGTCGGCACCTTGTGATTTCGGTGGATCACGAGCAGTTGTCCACCGCGCATGGCCGAAGCTGTCACACCCCTGTGCGAACCTGTGGACAGGGCCGGGACAACGCCACAACCTCCCACCAGCACCGATGCCCACTCGTCCACAATCCACAGGACCTACTACCGCTTCTGAATCTTCTTTACTTCTTATATTGAAAGGCTCCCTGTGAAGCTCCGCTGCGAACGTGATGTCCTCGTCGAGGCCCTGAGCACCGCCGGTCGGGCTGTCGCCAGCCGGGGCGGTGCCCTGCCCGTCCTCTCCGGCGTGCGCCTCGAGGTCAAGGGCGACCAGCTGCATCTGGCCGGCAGCGACCTCGACCTGACCATCCAGGTCGAGGTCACCGTGGCCGGCCAGGACGACGGCATCTGTGTGATCCCGGCCCGCCTGGCCGCCGACATCGTCCGCTCCCTCGAGGCCGGAGCGGTGACCATCGAGTCCGATGACGACGAGGTGCGGATCGCCTCCGGCCGCTCGCAGTTCGCGGTCCGGATGTTGCCGGCCGACGACTTCCCCCGCCTACCGCTGCTTCCGGGCGCACCGGTGGCCAACGAGACCAGCGACGCCGTGACTCTGCCGGGCGCGGCCCTGGCCGACGCCCTGCGCCAAGTGGTGCGGGCCGCGGGCAGCGACGACGCCCGTCCGGTGCTGACCGGTGTCTTGATGGCGGCCGAGGGCGACGGGCTCCGCTTGGTGGCCACCGACTCCTATCGCCTGGCGCTGCGCGACCTGCCTGGCACCAGCGTGCTGCGAGAGGGCCAGTCCGTCCTCGTCCCGTCCCGGTCGCTGGCCGAGCTGCAACGGCTCCTGACCGGCGCCGAGGACGTCACGCTGCGACTGGGCGAGCACGACGCCACCTTCCAGGTCGGTGACGTCCGCCTCACGACTCGGCTCATCGAGGGCGAGTTCCCGAACTACCGCGCCCTGCTGCCGAGCAGCTACCCGAACCGGCTCATCGTCGGGAAGGAGGCGCTGCTCGATGCCCTGCGCCGGGTCCGGCTCCTCGCCCGCGACCAGACCACAGCTCAGGTCCGCATCAACCAGCGCCCTGACGGCATCGAGCTCACCGTGCTGGCCCAAGAGGTCGGCCAGGCCACCGAGGAGGTCGACGCCAAGTTCGAGGGCACCGAGCTCACCGTGGCGTTCAACCCGAACTACCTGATCGAAGGCGTCGAGGCGGTGACGGGCGATGAGATCCAGCTCGAGACCATTGACGCCTTCAAAGCAGCCATCCTCCGGGGCACTGAAGCAGGCGACTACCTCTACCTGCTGATGCCCATCCGCGTCTCCTAGGGCCGGGCGTGCGGGTCAACCGCCTCTGGCTCACGGACTTTCGCAGCTACGCGTCGGCCGAGCTGGCGCCGGCGCCTGACGGGCTCACCGTCGTGGTCGGCGCCAACGGGCAGGGCAAGACGAACCTCCTCGAAGGCCTGGCCTACCTGGCCTCGCTCTCGTCGTTCCGGGGCGCGCCCAAAGAGGCGCTGGTGCGCCACGGAGCCCAGCAGGCCGTGGTGCGGGCCGAGGCCGACCGCGACGGCCGGTCGCTCCTCCTCGAGGCCGAGATCGCCTTGGTCGGACGGGACCGCACCATGGTGAACCGCCAGCCCTTGAAGCGGGCCCGCGACCTGCTCGGCGCGCTGCGGGTGTCGGTGTTCTCGCCCGACGATCTCGACCTGGTGAAGGGCGGCCCGTCGAGCCGGCGCCGCTACCTCGATGCCACCCTGGTCGCAGGCCACCCCCGCAACGACGCTCTGCTGGGCGAGCTCGACCGGGTCCTGCGCCAGCGCAACGCCCTCCTCAAGCAGTCGGGGGGGCGCCTGACAGCCGAGATCGAGAGCACCCTCGACGTGTGGGATGCCAAGCTCACCGAGGCCGGCTCGGCGGTGGCCGCGGCCCGCGAGGAGCTGGTCGGGTGGCTCGAGCCCGAGGTGGCCAAGGCCTACGACCACGTGGCTCACACGGCGGCCGACGTCGGCGTGGCCTACCGGCGCTCGTGGGAAGGGCCCTTGGCCGAGGCCCTCGCGGCCGGGCGCAGCGACGACGTACGGCGCGGCCTCAGCCTGGTGGGCCCGCACCGCGACGACCTCGAGCTGTCGATCGGGGGGCTGCCCTCGCGGACCCACGCGTCGCAAGGCGAGCAGCGGTCGCTGGCCCTGGCGTTGAGGCTCGGGGCCCACGGCGTCATCACCGAGGCGGCCGGAAGTCCTCCCGTCCTTCTGCTCGACGACGTGTTCTCCGAGCTCGACCCCGAGCGCAGCGCCGCCCTCCTCGCCCACCTCCCGGCCGGCCAGGCCATCTTGACCACCGCGGGGGCTGTCCCCGATGGTGCCCACGCCGCCCTGCTGGTGCGAGTCGCGGGTGGCCAGGTGCTCCAGTGAGACGAGCCGCTCTATGAGCCCATGGCGCCCGCTGCCCAGCCGAGGCGACCGACCTGACCCTCGTCGGGTCGGCGAGTCGCTCGACGCCATCAGCCGCCGTTGGGGGGCTCCGAAGGCCGGCGCCCTGGCCGCTGTTTTCGACAAGTGGGAGGAGATCGTGGGGGAGCGGGTGGCCGCTCACACCCACCCCGTCCGCCTGTCGAACGGCGCGTTGGTGGTGTCGGTCGACGAGCCCGGATGGGCCACCCAGCTGCGCTTTTTGGAGGCCGATCTGCTGCGCCGCTGCGCCGACGTCGCGGGCCCCGGATCCGTCACTCGGATCGAGGTGAAAGTGGGCCGGAAGTAAGCCCGTTTGTCACCCCCGTCTGGTAAACTACAACCATCGCACTTCAGGCCCCTGACCAGCAGTTTTGCGCCTGAGATGCCCTGCTTACCCCCACCTTTGAAAGGCCGCGCCCCATGGCCATGGCAGCACCCCGCAACGAGCCCCCGAAAGAGCCCGTGAAAGCCTCCTACACCGCCAAAGATCTGACTGTTCTGAAGGGCCTCGAGCCGGTCCGCAAGCGGCCCGGGATGTTCATCGGATCCACCGGCCCCAGCGGCCTGCACCACCTGATCTGGGAGGTCGTCGACAACTCGGTCGACGAGGCCATGGCCGGCTACTGCGACCGCATCGACGTCACCCTCCTCGCCGACGGTGGCTGCCGGGTGATCGACAACGGTCGCGGCATCCCGACCGACGTCCACCCCATCGAGAAGAAGACGGGTGTCGAGGTCGCCCTCACCATCCTCCACGGCGGCGGCAAGTTCGGCGGCGAAGGGGGCGGCTACAAAGTGTCGGGCGGCCTCCACGGTGTGGGTGTGTCGGTGGTCAACGCGCTGTCGCGGCGGCTCGTGGTCGAGGTCGACCAGCACGGCGACCGCTACCGGATGGAGTTCGCCAACGGCGGCAAGCCCCAGACCAAGCTCGAGGTCGTGGGCAAGGCGCCCCGCGACCGCACCGGCACCACCATCGAGTTCTGGCCCGACCCGACGATCCTCGACGAGACCGAGTTCCGGGCCCAGACGGTGCTCGAGCGCCTCCAGATGTACGCCTTCCTCAACGCCAACCTCGAGATCCGCTTCACCGACGAACGGCCCGGCCGCGAGCAGCAGATGACGTACAGGTACGCCGGCGGCATCGTCGACTTCGTTCGCCACCTCAACGCCAGCAAGGAGCCCGTCTTCAAGAAGGTGGCCTCATTCAGCGGCGCCGAGGAGGAGCAGGAGGCCGAGGTCGCCCTCCAGTGGAACACCGGCTACCACGAGGGCCTGCACTCCTTCGCCAACGGCATCGCCACCAACGAGGGCGGCATGCACGAGGAGGGCTTCAAGAAGGCCCTCACCAACGCGGTCAACAAGTACGCCAAGGGCAAGGGCCTGCTGAAGGTCGACAAGGACGAGAACCTCCTCGGCGAGGACATCCGCGAGGGCCTCACGGCCATCATCAGCGTGCGCCTGCAGGAGCCGCAGTTCGAAGGTCAGACGAAGTCGAAGCTCGGCAACGTCTCGATGCGCTCGCTGATGGAGCGCTCGACCAACGAGAAGCTCGGCGACTGGCTCGAGGAGCACCCCACCGAGGCCAACCAGATCGGCAAGAAGGCCATCCAGGCGGCCCGCGCCCGTGTCGCCGCCCGCCAGGCTCGCGATGCCACCCGCCGGAAGTCCCCGCTCGAGGGCGCCGGCCTGCCCGGCAAGCTCACGGACTGCTCGTCGCGCGACGCCCGTGAGACGGAGCTGTTCATCGTCGAGGGCGACTCGGCCGGCGGCTCGGCCATCAAGGCCCGCGACCCGAGGACGCAGGCGATCCTGCCGATCCGGGGGAAGATCCTGAACGTCGAGCGGGCCCGTCCCGACAAGATGCTGAAGAACAACGAGGTCGAGGCCCTGGTCAAGGCCGTCGGCGCGGGGATCTCGGACGACTTCGACGTCGACAAGATCCGCTACGACAAGGTCGTCATCATGGCCGACGCCGATG
>JAUTXA010000097.1 GCA_030838265.1 Actinomycetota bacterium
TGTCGCCGGCACCGAGCACGAGGATGCGCCGACCCTCGAGCGAACCCAGGTGTCGGGCCGCCATCTCGACCGCAGCCTGCGACACCGACGCCGTGCCCCGGCTGATGCCGGTCTCGGACCGGGCCCGCTTCCCCACCTCGATGGCGTGGCGAAACAAACCGGCCAGCGTTGGCCCGGACGCCCCTTCGGCGACTGCCTTCTGCCACGCCCCTCGCACTTGGCCGAGGACCTCGCTCTCGCCCACGACGGCGCTGTCGAGGCCGGAGGCGACACGGAAGAGGTGGGCGACGGCGGCGTCGTCATGGAAGGCATAGAGGTGGTCGCTGAAATCCTCGGGGGCGGTCGCGCCCAGCTCGGAGAGGAAGTTGCGCACGTCCTGGATAGCGCCGTGGTAGCGGTCGGCCACGGCATAGACCTCGGTGCGCATGCAGGTCGACAGGACGACGGCCTCGGTGAGGTCGTCGCGGGACGTGAGGTCGTGCAGAGCCTTTGGCAGCCGCGCATCGTTGACCGTCATGCGCTCGAGCACGTCGAGAGGGACGGTGCGGTGGTTCAGTCCGACGACGATGACAGACACGCCTGCAGGCGCTCCCTTGCTCGGTTGAGGTCCCCCGTGCGTATCAGATCCAGCATCCCGCTATTCAATGCCGACTGCCAATCAAGCCCCTCAGTTGAACGCCCCGTGGCCCGCAGCTCTTCCCGGGCCTCGGCCAGCAGGTCGAGCAGGTCGAGGTACTCAGGTCCAAGCTGGGCGCTCAGCTGGTCGCGCAGCCACGTCGCCAGTGCCGGGCTCCGGCCCCCGGTCGAAACGGTCACCACCAACTCTCCGCGCCGCAGCACAGCAGGCAGGGTGAACGAGCAGTTGGCCGGGTCGTCGGCGCTGTTGACCCAGATCCCGGCGCTGTCGGCGTCAGCCGCCACCGCTCCGTCGACGGCCGGATCGCCGGTCGCCGTGATCACCAGTCGGTAGCCGACGACGTCGCCGACCCGGTACTCGCGCTCCTCCCAGGTCACGCCGTCAAGGGCGCGGACGGCGGGAGAGACGGCGGCGGCGATCACGTGGACGCGGGCGCCACACGAGACCAGACCCGCCGCCTTCCGGGCCGCGATGGGCCCGCCGCCGACGACCAGGCAGGCCCGGCCGGCCACGATCAGATTGACCGGGTAGAGCGGCTGGTCGACGGGCATGAGCGGACGAACCGGGTTAGGACGCCACGCGCCCGCCCGGCGTGTCCCCGTCGTCGCCCGGGACGCCGTGGCCCTGCTGTTGCTGCTGATAGAAGCTCAGGATCTGCAACTCGATCGAGAGGTCGACCTTGCGCAGCGAGACGTGGTCGGGGACGGAGAGGACCGCCGGTGCGAAGTTCAGGATCGACGTGACGCCCGCCGCCACCAGCCGGTCGGCGACATCCTGAGCCACCGAGGCCGGGGTGGCGATGATGCCGATGGCGGGGTGGGACTCAGCGGCCAGGGCGGCCAGCTCGTCGATGTGGCGGACGGAGAGGTCGCCGATGCGGTCGCCGACCTTCCCGGGATCGGAGTCGACCAGCCCGACGATGTGGAAGCCCCGGGCCCCGAAGTTGCGGTAGTTGGCCAGGGCCCGACCGAGGTTGCCCAACCCGGCGATCACGACCGGCCAGTCCTGCGTCAGGCCCAGCTCGCGACGGATCTGGTACACGAGGAACTCGACGTCGTAGCCCACGCCTCGCGTGCCGTAGGAGCCCAGGTACGAGAGGTCTTTGCGCACCTTGGCCGCGTTGACCCCGGCCATCTCGGCCAGACGCTCGGAGGACACGGTGGCGGTGCCGGCCTCGCTCACCTCGAGCAGGCTGCGCAGGTAGATCGGCAGGCGGGCCACGGTGGCTTCGGGTATGCGCCGGGGTGAGCGCTCGCTCATGGCCTCAGCCTACCGATCGGACCCGTTCACGAGGGCACAAGCGGCCGAGACGGGCTGGGAAGGGTCAGACCAGGTGGAGGTTCGGGCGCCCGACCTTGAGGGCCCGCCGGCGCCGACCCCGGACTCGGCGGGGCAGCGACAGCAGCTCGAGCTCGGGCATGCCATGGAGGTGGGCCAGGCCCGGGCCGACAACGCGGGTGCCCCAGAGCTGCAGCACCCGAAGCCCGGCCAGCCCGCTCAGCGATCGCAGCCCGGCGTCGGACACGCGAGTGTTCCCTAGGCCCAGGAAGCGCAGGGCGGGCAGGCGCCCGACAACCGACAGCCCGGCGTCGCTGATCTCGGTGTCCCACAGCGAGAGATGCTCGAGGCTCTCCATCCCCAGAAGATGCACGAGTCCGGCGTCGGTGACCTGGGTCCCCGACAGATCGAGGAGCTTCAGGCCGGTGAGGGGCGTCAGGTCGGCGAGCTGCCGGTTGCCGATGGCCGCCCCTTGGGCGTGCAGGGCAAAAAGGCGGTCCGGAGCCAGGCTGTGCAGCGGGCTGAAGTCGGTGGCGCCCTCGACGCTCAGGCTCAACCGCGGCCGAGTGCCGTCGCGCTGGGTGACGTAGCCCGACGATCCCATCCAGTAGTGAAAGCCGCGCCCGATGACGAGCTGGGGGGTGCTGCGACGGACGTGGCGACCAGGGCGGCGACCGGAGCGGGCCGCTCGCTCGATCCGGGTCTCCTCGTCGAGCTCAGCGTCGTAGTGTGCCCGCCGCTTTGCGTCGCGCAGGACGTTCCAGGCCTGATTCAGGGCAGCCATCGCGGCCTCGGCCTCATCGAGCACGGCGTCCGACGAGCCGGCGTGGGCATCGGGATGAGCGCGACGGGCTCGGCGGTAGTACGCCCGCTTCACCTCGGCCGTCGTCGCCACCGGCGAGATGCCGAGGACTTCGTAGTGCGTCGTCACGTGCCTCAAGGATTTGCCACCAATGGGCGAAATCCCTGCTTGACGGTCCTTGCGTAGCCTGAGGGACCCGTGACCGCCCACACCGCACTCGCCGTTACCGCCGCTTTGGTGGGGCTGGCCTTCTCGTTCTCGACCTACGAGCGGTGGCTGGCTCGGCGGCGGCGCAACGAGCTGGCCTGGAGCCTGGCCCTCGGCCTCTTCAGCCTGGCCGCCTTCGCCCTGGCCGCCGGTTCCGCCATCGGTTGGAGCCAGGCCACCTTCCGCACCTTTTACCTGGTCGGCGCCATCGCCAACGTGCCCGTCCTCGCCCTCGGAACGATCTACCTGCTGGCCGGTGAGCGCCGTGGTGACTGGGCAGCCGTGGTCGTCGTTGTCTTCACCGTGTTCGCGGCGGGCGTGATGGCCGTCGTGCCGTTCACCCACGCCGTTCCCCGCGACACCCTCGCTCAGGGATCGGACGTGCTGCCGGTGCTGCCTCGCGTCCTGGCGGGTGTCGGCTCGGGCGGCGCCACCATGGTGATCATCGGCGGCGCCCTCTACAGCGCGTGGCGCTTCCGACGAGGGCGGATGCTGTGGTCGAACCTGCTCATCGCTTCGGGCGCCGGGATCCTGGCAGGCAGCGGCATCCTCAACTCGGTGTTCGACGAGATCACCGGCTTCGTCGTGAGCCTGGCCCTGGGCATCACCGTGCTGTTCGCCGGCTTCCTCGTGGCGTCGACCGCGTCCCGAGTGGAGCCGAAGCGTCGGCTCGAAGCCCTCCCTACGCCGGAGACCCTGCCCGCAGAGCGCGGCGCAGGAGCTTCCCAGCCAGGCCCATCGGCAGCGACTCGACAAAGGTGATCTTGGACGGGCACTTGTAGCGAGCCAGCCGCTCGCTGCAGAAGTCGATGAGCTGGTCCTCCTCGACGTGGCGCCCTTCGACGGGAACGACGTAGGCCCGCACCGTCTCGCCCGAGTGCGGGTGGGCCATGCCGACGACCGCGACCTGAGCCACGCCGGGGTGTTGGGCCAGCACATCCTCGACCTCGGCCGGGTAGACGTTGAACCCCGACACGATGATCAGATCCTTGGCCCGGTCGACGAGGTACAGGTGGCCGTCATCGTCGACCACGGCGATGTCGCCCGTCTTCAGCCAGCCGTCTTCGGTGAGCGCGCCCCGAGTGGCTTCCTCATCCTCCCAGTAGCCGGCGAAGACGTTGGGTCCCTTCACCCAGATCTCGCCCGAGTCACCAGCGAGAGCCTCCTCGCCCTCTTCGTCGATGAGCTTGACCTCGACGCCGGGCAGGGGCACCCCGACGGAGCCCGGCTTGGGCGGGCCGTCGAACACCGATGACGTCACCACCGGCGAGGCCTCGGTCAGCCCGTAGCCCTGGCGAAGCGGTACGCCGAAGCGCTCTTCGAACGCCGTCGCCACCTCAGGCGAGAGGGCGGCGGCGCCCGTGAGGGCCAGCCGGACCTTGGCAAAGGCGTCGGGCGGCGCGCCGGCCAGTGAGGCCCAGGCCGCGAACATCGGCGGCGCACCGGAGACGACGGTGCACGACCGCTCGACGATGGCCTCGAGCGCCGACGCGGGGTCGAAGCGCTCGACCAGCACGACCGACCCGCCGGCGGCCAGGGTGAGGCCCAACACCACGTTCAAGCCGAAGATGTGGAAGAGGGGAA
>JAUTXA010000127.1 GCA_030838265.1 Actinomycetota bacterium
CACGGCCGACCGGTAGGCGGCCAATGCCGGCTTGGGAGTGCCGGAGTGGCGCACCAGCCCGAAGTTCTGCTCGGGATCGGAGAGGTCGGTGCCGGCGTCGCGCCACGAGTACCAGATCAGGGCGCCCGTCCAGCCCCGCCACTCGGGCGACGACCACCGGGCGAATGCGTCGGTCACCGACACGGCCTGCAACCCGTCGGTGACCGAGATCCGCGATCGCCCCGTGGGGGCTCCCATCTCGGTCGCCCACACCTTGAGGTGGCCTAGGCCCCGTTGGGTCAAGGCGTCGTGCACCTTCGTCAGCCGGTTGAAGGCGGTGCCCGAGTCGAGCGGGCCCGTGGGATAGGAGTAGGGGTGCATGGCCACGCCGTCGACCGGCCCGAGCCCGCCGCCGTCGAGGAGAGACGTGAGAAACGTGAGGTCGCCGCCCTGCGCGGGGGCCAGGCCGCCCGAGAGGATGGTGGCCGATGGGTGGGCGGTCCGGAGGGCGGCGGCCGAGGCGCGCAGCAGGCGGCCGTAGGCCGCGGCGTTGGGCCCAGGGGCCCAGAACTGAGGGAGGTCGGGCTCGTTCCACAATTCCCACGCCGCCACCCGCGGGCCGAAGTGGTCGGCCGCGGCCACCACGAAGGCGGCGTAGCGAGCTGGGTCCGTGGGCGGGTACTTGTCGCTGGTGCCTCTCGCCCGGGCCCAGCTCGGCGTGTAGGCGGGGAGGGCCAGCACCCGCAGCCCGTGGCACCGCGCCCCGTCCACCACGGCGTCGAGGTGGGCCCAGCGATACTGCCCGGGACGGCGCTCGAGAGCGCCCCAGTTGAAGTCGACGCGGATCCAGCCGGCACCGGCCCGTTGCATCCCCGACAGATCCTTCTCGACGCTGGGCGACGCTTGCGAGGTGGGGAGGGCCCCTCCGGGTGAGAAGCCGGCCCGGTCGTCGCCCAGCGGGGCGGGTGTGGCGCAACGCCCCAGGAGCGGGGCGGTCGGCCGGGGCGACGACGGCGCGCACGACGCAACCGACAAGGCCAGGATCGCAGCCAGCACGCCGCGGCGGACGACCCGACGCCGCCTCACCCGGCCAGGGGTTCGAGCACGGCGGTGAAGTGACGAAGGGCGGGCGGCTGATCGACGATCCGGTAGCCCCGGATCTGCTCCTTGCGCGCCGCCACCGCCGCGATCACCTCGCCCACGTAGTCGACGTGGCTCTGGGTGTAGACGCGGCGGGGGAGGGCGAGGCGGACGAGCTCGTTGGCCGCCGGGTCGTCCTCGCCGGTGTCGGTGGGGCGCCCGAACATCAAGGTGCCGATCTCGACGCCGCGCACCCCGCCTTCGAGGTAGAGCTCGCACGCCAAGGCGTGAGCTGGGTACTGGTGGGCCGGGATGTGGGGGAGCATCGCCTTGGCGTCGAGGTAGACGGCATGTCCGCCCGCCGGTCGCACGGTCGGGACGCCGGCCGACCACGCTCGCTCGGCCAGGTACTCGGCGGTGCGGACTCGATAGCGGAGGTAGTCGGGATCGGTGACCTCGAGCAGGCCCTGGGCCAGGGCTTCGAGATCGCGGCCCGCCAACCCGCCGTAGGTGGGGAAGCCCTCGGTGAGGATCAGCAGGTTGCGGCAGCGCCGGGCGAGCTCGCCGTCGTTGAGGGCCAGGACTCCGCCGATGTTGCCGAAGCCATCCTTCTTCAGGCTGATGGTGCAGCCGTCGGCCAAGCGGAAGGCCTCTTCGGCCACCTCGCGTGGCGAGCGATCGGCATGCCCTTCTTCCCGCTCGACCACGAACCAGGCGTTCTCGGCGAAGCGGCAGGCGTCGAGGATGAGGGGGATCCC
Source organism: Actinomycetota bacterium (assembly GCA_030838265.1). Classification (GTDB taxonomy): domain Bacteria; phylum Actinomycetota; class Acidimicrobiia; order Acidimicrobiales; family BP-101; genus BP-101. The sequence continues at coordinate 1,818 of JAUTXA010000127.1, forward strand.
GTGGCGATCGCAGACGGCGCGCGTGGCTCGCAGGTTGGCCAGCGACACGGGCTGGCCGCCGCCCGAGTTGTTGGTGATCGTCACCATCACGAGCGGGATCCGCTCCCGCCCGTGGCGCTCGAAGGCGGCCTCGAGCGCCTCGACGTCCATGTCGCCCTTGAACGGCGCCTCGGACTCCATGTCGCGCCCCTCGGCGCAGAGCAGGTCGAGCGCCTCGGCGCCCTGGTACTCGATGTTCGCCCGCGTGGTGTCGAAGTGGGAGTTGCTCGGCACCACGTCGCCGGCGCCGACCGCCTCCGTGAACAGGATCCGTTCCGCCGCCCGGCCCTGATGGGTGGGGATGACGTGCCGCAGGCCGGTCAGCTCGTGCACCACCCCCTCGAAGCGCTCGAACGAGCTCGACCCGGCGTAGGACTCGTCGCCCCGCATCATCGCGGCCCACTGCTCCGCCGACATCGCGCCGGTCCCGGAATCGGTCAGCAGGTCGATCAGGACGTCCTGCGAGCGCAGCGCGAACAGGTTGTGCCCCGCGGCGGCGAGGGCCGCCTCCCGCTGCCCGCGGGTCGTGAACCGCAGCGGCTCGACCGACTTGATCCGGAAGGGCTCGATGATCGTCCGCTGCAGAGGGGCGTCCATCGCCTCACGCTATCGTCGGGCCCGGACGCTGCCGGGCGCGCCGGCGGCGGCGCTGGCAGGCTGGGTCCATGACGTCCCGGACCCCCTCCGACCTCGTCGTCGCCACGGCGGACCGCGGCGCGCTGGGCGGGGCCGCCGCCCTGCTGGGGGGGGAGATGGTCGACAACCCGGTGCACGTGGCCGCCCTCGGTGCGGACCATGATCGGCGCGAGCGCGCCCTCGCCGCGCTCTTCGGGACGGCGCTCGGGGAGGCGGGGGAGCTGCCGCTGACCGCCCTCCGCGGCAACGCCCAGGTCGGCGTGCTGTTCCTCGCGCCCCCGGGCTCCA
>JAUTXA010000171.1 GCA_030838265.1 Actinomycetota bacterium
ACCAGCACGAAGCCCCGGTCTTCGTTGTCGTAGGACTGGGCCAGCTCGACGCACATCTCCTCGATGCGAGCCGGGGTGACCTCGAGCAGCTGAGCCAGGAAGCCGGGCTCGACCGGCTCGTCGGCCACCATCAGGATGGCCTCGATGGCCCGCATCTCCTCGCTGGCCATCAGCCCTGGTACTCCTCGATGGCGATCTCGTCGATGTCGGCACCGTCGCCGCCCGTCCACGTCACGGTCAGGTCGCCGAAGTTGGTGGTCTGGTCGAGCTCGACTAATCCCTGCTTGTAGAGCTCGAGGACAGCGAGGAAGCGCACGATGATCTCGAGGCGGTCGACCAGATCCTGGGTCAGGCGGCGGAAGGTGATGCGCCCGGCCCGGGGCAGCTCGTCTAGCAGCTCGATGACCGCGTCCTGCACGCTGGCCCGCACCGGCGCCACGTGCTCGAGGTCGATGCGGGGGACGGGCTTGGGAGCCACGGCCCGCAGGAAGGCGGCATGCAGATCGGCGGGCGTGACGCCGACCAAGAGGTCGGGAGCGAGGTTGAAGTAGCGCTCCTCGAGCCCGGCCCGCCGGGGGTACGACCGCTCGGCCAGCGAGGCGAGGCGGTGCAGCGACTGGGCCGCGTCCTTGAAGGTCTTGCACTCGAGGAGGCGGGCCAGCAAGAGGTCGCGCTCCTCCCACAGAGCCAGCTCCTCGTCGATGTCGACATCGTCGCGACCGGGCAGGAGGCGTCGGGCCTTGAGCTCGATGAGGATGGCGGCGATGAGCAGGAACTCGGTGGCCCCGTCGATGTCGAAGCTCTGACGGCGCTCGAGCTCGGCCACGAAGGCGTCGACGATGGCGTTGATCGACACCTCGTAGATGTCGACCTGCTCCCTCGAGATGAGGTGCAGCAGGAGGTCAAAGGGGCCCTCGAAGACCGTGGTGGTGACCTCAACTGCCATCGACCGAGGATACCGGTGGGTGACAGGGGCCTGGCGCATACCATGCGCCTCATGACACGAGTGCTGTCGGGCATCCAGCCCACGGGCGACCTCCATCTCGGCAACTTCGTCGGGGCCGTCCGCCACTGGGCCTCTGACCAGCACCAACACGACTCCTACTACTGCATCGTCGACCTCCACGCCCTGACCCTCGAACAGGATCCGGCCGAGCTGCGGGCCAAGACGCTCCAGGTCGGCGCCCTGCTGCTGGCGGCCGGGCTCGACCCGGACGTGTGCACCATCTTCGTGCAGTCCCACGTGCCGGCCCATCCCCAGCTGTCGTGGCTGCTCGAGTGCGTGGCCAGCTTCGGCGAGCTCCGGCGCATGACCCAGTTCAAGGACAAGACGGCCAAGGGTGGCGAGGGGGCGGCCCGGGCGGGGTTGTTCACCTACCCCGTCCTCATGGCCGCCGACATCCTGCTTTACCATGCCGATCGGGTCCCGGTCGGCGACGACCAGCGCCAGCACCTCGAGTTGGCCCGCGACATCGGCGAGCGCTTCAACAGCCGCTACGGCGAGATCTTCACCATCCCCCAGGCCGCCATCCCCAAGGTCGGGGCTCGGGTCATGGATCTGCAAGACCCCACCATCAAGATGTCCAAGTCCCGCAGTTCGCCCCAGGGCAAGGTCAGCCTGCTCGACCCGCCCGAGGTCATCACCCGCAAGATCAAGCGGGCGGTCACCGACGTCGACTCCGAGGTCCGATATGACCCCAAGGCCAAGCCCGGCGTGTCGAACCTGCTCGAGCTCCTGGCCGTGGCCACCGACTCGACGCCCAAGGAGCTGGCCGCCAAGTACGACCAGTACGGACCTCTCAAGAACGACGCGGCGGCTGCCGTCGTCGAATTCCTTCGTCCCTTGCAGACCGCCTACGCCGACATCATCGCTGACCCGGCGGGCGTGACCAAGGTGCTGGCGGCCGGCGCCGACAAGGCCGAGTCGGTCGCCAACCCGACCTTGGCGGCCGCCGCCCTGGCCATGGGCCTCCTCCCCCGCTCCTGAGGGTGTTCAGTCGTCGTCGGCGGCCTTGAGGGCGCTCGCGACATGGAGGGGAAGCGACCAATCCGCTTCGGGATGGTGGTGTTCGCGGGCCCAGGTCGACGTGAGCGGGTCGGCCCCCGCCACCTCGAGCATCTCGGCCCCCAGCTCACCGTGCCGCAGGTAGAGCCCGGTGCGACGGGTGATGCCACCGCCCTTGCTCCACGCCGGCGCCATTTGGGGGCCCGCCACTTTGCCGGCCAACGTGGCGACCACCCGGCCGTAGGTCCCGAGGCCTGACGCCACCTTCCCGACATCGTGCAACAGGGCGGCGGCCAGGATCGGCGTCGTGGCCTCATCACCCAACGCCACCTCGACCCGCCGGGCGACCCCAACGGCATGGCGGCGGTCGGCACCGCTCATGCGCTCCCACAGCACCTGCTCCCGCGACGACAGGATCGACGCCACCCACACCTCGTCAGAGTTGGGCGGGCCGCCCGGCCACAGCGAGGTGGCGAAGCGCTTGGCCAGGTGCGCCCAGCTCACAGAAGCCGGGCCCACTGGCCGATGCCCCAATCGAACAAGGCGGCCAAGCCGTGCCCGGGCGCCAGGAAGGCCAGGCCGATGATCAGCAGCATCGAGTAGCGGCGCAGCCTCAGGTAGGGCTCCCACCACCGGGCGGGGAGGAAGCGCTCGAGGACGGCCGAACCGTCGAGGGGGGGCAGGGGGATGAGGTTGAACAGGGCCAGAACCACGTTGATGAGCCCGAACTCGATCAGCCCGTCGACCCACGTGAGGTGGTCGCGAGTCAGGTGGAGGTGGCCAAGGCGGAACACCATGGCCGCCATCACCGCCAGCACGATGTTGGTGGCCGGTCCGGCCAGGCTGACGAGGACGCTCTGGTTGCGGGGGTGGCGCAGCTGGCGGGGGTTCACGGGGACGGGCTTGGCGTAGCCGAACGGTGTGGTGTGCAGCAGGATCAGGAGGCCGGGAAGGATGACCGTGCCCATGGGGTCGACGTGGGCAATGGGGTTGAGGGTCAGCCGGCCCGCCTTCTTCGCCGTGTCGTCACCGAACCAGAGGGCGACCAGGCCGTGGCTGATCTCGTGCAGGATGACCGACGGGATCAGGGCGGCGAGCAGCAGCAAGCTGTCGCCGCTGATGATGTGCTGCTTCACGACGCCGTAGCCCAGGATGGCCGCAATGACCCCGAGCACGAGCCAGCGGCTGATCGCGTCGCGGTTCACCGTCTGGGCCACCGCGGGGCCCGGCTAGCGCTTGGAGGCGCAGTCGATGCAGAAGCGGGCGGCAGGCATGGCTTCGAGCCGCCCGGGCGCGATCGTCTTCCCGCAGTTCTCGCAGGTGCCGTAGCTGCCGTCGTCCATCTTCTTGAGCGCCCGCTCGACGTCGTCGAGCGTGGCCTGCAGCTTGCTGGCCAGGGCCTCGGCCTCGCCCCGCTCAGCCGTCACCTGACTGGTGTCAGCGAAGTTCGAGTCGTACTCGAGCCCGCCACCGTCGCCGAAGCCCAGCTCGTTGAGCTGGCGGCGCAGATCATCACGCTCCTGCTCGAGGACGGCACGGAGCTCGGTGGGGGGTGCATCAGACATGGCGAGCCATGCTACTTCACCCTTGCCGCTTTCCGGCCGAACGAGCCCGGGGGTGGGCCCGGTCGTAGACCTGGCGCAGGCGATCGGTCGTCACCCGTGTGTAGACCTGGGTGGTGGCGATCGAGGCGTGCCCCAGCAGCTCCTGCACGACCCGGATGTCGGCCCCCCGGTCGAGCATGTGGGTGGCACAGCTGTGGCGCAGCACATGGGGAGTGAGGCGGTCGCCCAGGCCGACCTTGTCGCCGTAGCGGCGGACGACTCCCCACGCTCCCTGCCTGGTCAGCCGCCCTCCCCGCTGGTTCAGGAACACGGCCTCGGCGTCGCCCCGGCGGGCCCAGCGCTCGGGCGCCAACGAGGTCCGTCCTCCCGGTTCCAGCCAGTCGACGAGCGCCGCTTTGGCCACTCGTCCAAGGGGCACGACGCGCTCCTTCGAGCCCTTGCCAAAGGCTCTGACAATTCCCTCATCGAGGGCCAGATCGGGCAGAGACAAGCCGACCAGCTCGGAGATGCGCATGCCCGTCCCGTAGAGCAGCTCGAGGATGGCCCGATCGCGCCGGGCGACCCCGTCGTCGCCCACCACGGCGTCGAGCAGGGTCTCGACCTCTGCCTCGGTGAGGGCCTTGGGCACCCCCTGCGGCACCCGAGGGGTCCCGACCTCCTCGGTCGGGTCGATGGCCGACCGTCCCTCGTCGAGGCAGAAACGGTGGAGCGAACGCACGGCCACGAGGGCCCGGGCAACCGAGCTGGCCTTCTTCCCGCTCGCCTTCAGGAAGCCCACGTAGTCCTCGACCATGGGCTCGGTCACGTCGGCCACGACGGTGCCCCGGCCTCCCAGGAACTCCTCGTAGGCGGCCAGGTCGCGGCGGTAGGCAGCCAGGGTGTTGGCCGCCCGGCCCCGCTCGACGGCCAGCCACGAGAGGAACTCCTCGCTCGCCGCCGAGAGGGGGATCAGGCCAGGCACGCCAGAGGGTCGGCGACGGCCGTCCCGAGCGCCTCGGCCACGGCCTGGTTGGTGACCTGCCCGCCGACCGTCGACAGGCCACCGCGCAGCGCGGCATCGGCGGTCACCGCGGCGCGCACGCCACCCGACGCCACCTCGAGGATGTAGGGCAGGGTGGCGTTGGTGAGGGCGTAGGTCGACGTGTGGGGGACGGCCCCAGGGATGTTGCCGACGGCGTAGTGCACCACCCCGTGCTCGACGTAGACGGGGTCGTCGTGGGTGGTCTCGTGGATCGTCTCGACGCAGCCGCCTTGATCGATGGCCACGTCGACGATGACCGAGCCCTGCTTCATGCCCTCGACCATGTCCTCGGTCAGCACGATGGGCGCCCGCCCGCCGGGGACGAGCACGGCGCCGATCACCAGGTCTGCCCCCCGGACAGCCTGCTCGACGGCGCCCCGGTTCGAGGCCAAGGTCACGATCCGCCCCCGATGGATCTGGTCGACGAAGCGGAGGCGGTCGAGGTTCTTGTCCAGCAGCAGGACCTCGGCCTCCATGCCCTGCGCGATCCACGCCGCCGACCAGCCGACGTTGCCGGCGCCGAGCACCACCACGCGGGCCGGCCGCACCCCGGGGGCGCCGCCGAGCAGCACGCCCCGTCCGCCGTTCTGGCGCTCGAGGTAGTGGGCCCCGACCTGGGTGGCCATGCGGCCCGCCACCTCGCTCATCGGCGCCAGCAGGGGCAGCGTCCCGTTGGCCAGCTGCACCGTCTCATAGGCCAGCGCCGTGGTGCCCGCGGCGAGGAGGGCCTTGGCCACCTCGGGATACGCGGCCAGGTGGAGGTAGGTGAACAGGACGAGGTCGGGCCGCAGGTAGCCGAACTCCGAGGGCTGCGGCTCCTTGACCTTGATGACCAGCTCTGCTTCCCACGCCTTCTGGCGCGACACGATCTCGCCGCCGGCCGCCTTGTAGTCGGCATCGGCGATCGACGAGCCCCGGCCTGCCCCTTCCTCGATCAGCACCCGCAGGCCGTGATGGGTGAGCTCGCGCACCCCCTCGGGCGTCATCGCCACCCGAGCCTCCGCCGTCTTCACCTCGGCCGGCACCCCCACGATCACGCCCCGAGGGTAGCCCTCAGCCCCATCCAGCCTCCGCTCTCGGCGCGTGAAACATCACCGGGTCACGTTTCACGCGCATCAAGCAAGGGGGGCGGCGGCGTCAGGCCAGAGCGTCGCGGGCCAGGCAGAGGCCGATGATGGTCTTGGCGTCGACGATCGCCCCGCTGGCGATGAGCGCAGGGATCTCGTCCATGCCGACCTTCTCGATCGTCATGTGCTGCTCCTCGATGCCTTGGGCCGACGGCGGGCACGGCGACAGGTCGAGGGCCATGTAGATGGTGATGCGCTCGTCGCAGAACCCGGGCGACAGATAGGACTCGACCAGCTTCTCGAGCCGGCCGGCCCGCATGCCGGCCTCTTCCTCGAGCTCGCGCCGCGCCGTCAGGTCGGCGGCTTCGCCGGGGACGTCGCGCTTGCCCGCCGGCAGCTCGAGCAGAACCTCGTCGACGGGGGCGCGGTACTGGCGCACCAGCAGCACGGCGTCGCCCTGGTCGACGACGGGGACGACGGCCACCGCACCGGGATGGTGGACGATGTCGCGCTCGAAGGGCTTGCCATCGGGGTCGGTGAAGGTGGCCTCGGCCGCCCACACGCTGTGGCCCCGCCAGACCTCGCGCTCATCGACCTTCTTGAATCCGGCGCTCAAGACCAGGTCACACGTCGAGCAGGGGCGGGTTGCGCCCCTCGGCCCGGTCGAGGGCCGCGCCCACGAACTCGTAGAAGAGCGGATGGGGCCGGTCGGGACGGCTCCGGAACTCAGGATGGGCCTGGGTGCCGACCCAGAAGGGATGGCCGGGCAGCTCGATGAACTCGACCAGCCGGTCATCGGGGGACGTGCCCGAGCAGAGCAGCCCGGTCTCCTCGAGGCGGTGCCGGTACTTGGGGTTCACCTCGAGGCGGTGGCGGTGGCGCTCGTAGACGAGCTCGTCGCCGTAGGCCTTCTCGACGATCGAGCCGGGCAGCAGTCGCGCCGGGTAGAGGCCCAGCCGCATGGTGCCGCCCATGTCGACCACGTCGCGCTGCTCGTCCATGAGGTCGACGACGAGGTGCGGGGAGTTGGGGTTGAGCTCGCGCGAGCTGGCGCCGTCGAGGCCGGCCACGTTGCGGGCGTACTCGACCACCATCATCTGCAGACCGAGGCACAGACCGAGACAGGGGATCGCCTGCTCGCGGGCGAAGCCGGCGGCCGCGATCTTGCCTTCGAGCGCCCGCTCGCCGAAGCCGCCCGGGATGACGATGCCGTCGAGATCGCGCAGGCGGCCCTCGGCCAACAGGCCACCGATCTCCTCGGCGTGAATCCAGTCGATCTCGACCCGGGCGTCGTTGTGGAACCCGGCATGACGAAGGGCCTCGGCCACCGACAGATAGGCGTCGGGCAGGTCGACGTACTTGCCGACCACGCCGATCTTCACCGGCTTGGTGGCGGCGTCGATGCGGGCGACGAGCCGCTGCCAGTCGGTGAGGTCGGCCTCGTGCTCGGCCCCGTCGAACCGCAGCAGCTGGCACACGTAGGAGTCGAGCCCCTCGTCGTGCAGCACCAGGGGGATGGCGTAGATGTTGCGAGCGTCGACCGCGCTGACGACCGCCTCGAGCGGCACGTCGCACAAGTTCGAGATCTTGCGCTTCAGGCCCTCGGTCAGCGGCGCCGCGCTGCGGCACACGATGATGTCGGGCTGTATGCCGCGGCTGCGCAGGTCGGTGACCGAGTGCTGGGTGGGCTTGGTCTTCTGTTCACCGGACGGGCCGATGTAGGGCACCAGGGTCAGGTGGATGTAGCAGACGTTGTCCCGTCCCACGTCGTTGCGGAACTGGCGGATGGCCTCGAGGAACGGAAGGATCTCGATGTCGCCGACGGTCCCGCCGACCTCGGTGATGACGACGTCGATGTCCTCCGAAGCCAGCCGCAGGATGCGGTCCTTGATCTCGTTGGTGATGTGAGGGATGACTTGGACCGTCTTGCCCAGGAAGTCACCGCGCCGTTCCTTGGCGATCACCGAGCTGTAGATCGAACCGGTGGTGGCGTTGGAGTCGCGAGTCAGGTTCTCGTCGATGAACCGCTCGTAGTGGCCGAGGTCGAGGTCGGTCTCGCCCGTGTCGTCGGTGACAAAGACCTCGCCGTGCTCGATGGGGTTCAGCGTCCCAGGGTCGACGTTGAGGTACGGGTCGAGCTTCTGCATGGTGACCCGCAGCCCCCGGCTCTTGAGCAGCCGCCCGAGGGCCGAGGCCGTCAGCCCCTTCCCGAGGGAGCTGGTCACCCCACCGGTCACGAAGATGTGCTTCGTCAAGGTCGCCTCCCGCGGATCCCGGCATCACCCACGGGAGCCCACGGTATCCCACCTTTGGCCCCCGGCCGGGGACTGGTCGCCCGCCGAGCGCAACCGGGCGTCGTCCGGGCGCCCCCGGAGGTAGGCGACCACGCCCACCAGGGTGAGGATGGCGTTGACGAAGAGGACGGGCCCGGAGTCGTTCGACAGGGCGCCCGCCGCCCCGGCGGCCAGCCCACCGAGCAGGGCGGCCGTCCAGGGACGGCTGATGTCGGGCCCGAGCATCACCTCGCGGTTGCGGGCCACGAAGACCGCCACGAGCAGGGCGATCCCGAGCCTGATCGCCATCCCCCCGTTGGACACGACGTGCAGGGCCAGCTCGTATCGGCGGGCGACCAGCTCCCAGAGGTCCGTCCCGCCGCCGGAGCGGCTCAGGTTGTTCGAGAGATGGTCGCCGCCGTGGGAGACGAGGTCGAGGCCGACGAGGCCGAGCAGGGCGACGACGGGGGTGGCGACCAGCAGCAGGAGCTTGGCCCGCGTGAGGCGACCGTTCCCCAGCACGAGGGCGCCGGCGAAGCCGGCTCCGACCGTGACCACGCCGCCCACATCGGCTCCGAGGCGCCCCCACCCGACGACGATCGCCAGGGCGGCGCCGACGACGGTGTAGAGCCCGACGCGCGGCCGGGCGTCCCATCGTCGCCAGGTCGTGAAGGCGGCCAGCCCGGCGAGGGCGACCACGGGCAGGATGGGCTCGAACTCGTTGGAGATGCCGTAGAAGCGGCTCCCGCTGGTGACGCTCGGCCCGAGCACCGACTGGGTGAGGACGTGGCCTCCCCGCGCCAGGTCAGCGGTGAGCCCGACGAGCAAGGCGGCGGCCGGGGCCACAGGGCCCCGGGGCCACGGCAGCAGCGCGTCGGTCACCACGGCGAGGGCGAGAGCCAGGGCGGCGATGCCCAACACCTCGGAGTCGCCGCTTCGGGGCGAGAGCACCGCCACCGCCAGACACGCCAGCGGCCACCAGAGCACGGCCAGGCCCAAGGCCCGGAGGCCGACGGTGAGGCCCCGGCGAACGCCCCGCACCGTCCCCATGAGAACGAGGAGCAGCAGCGACAGCAGGAGCACCGTCCGGTACGACGCCAGCTGGCGGTTGTTGCGGACGTCGCCCCACCGCCGGCGTAAGCGCTCGAGGGCCAGCGCATCGGCCTTGCCCTCGGTCGTGATGACCTGGCCCCGCATGCGATCGGGAACCGGGATCCCGAGGAAGCGCAAGGCAGTCGGAGCCACGTCGATGGTGGTGACCAGACCGGGCTGCCTTGTCGTCGCGGAGCCCAGCCGGCCCCCGCCACCGAGGCCCTTGGCTCCGATGTCGGTCTGGTTGAGAAACCGACTGGGCAGGGGCGAGCGCAGCCGCGACTCCTCGACCTTCGGGGGCAGTTGGGTGACGATGAGGAGTTGCTTGGGCCCCTGGGCCGCGGCGAGGGACGAAACCGCGTCCCAGCCCGGTCGTCCGCTGGGCAGGCCGACGACCACGAGGCGGTGGTGCAAGGCCGCGGCTTGGGTCCGAGCCGTCAGATCGTCGACCGCGCCCAGGGAGACGTCGGCCACGCAACCCCGCGTGTCGGCTGCCAGGATCGAGACCGACGACGAGAGCCCACCCGGTGGTCCCGTCCCCACGAAGGCGCCACCGCCCGGGACCGACCCGGCCAGCAGCCCGGGCACCAACGTCACCGACGCCCGCCGGGCGTTGCCCACCAGGGCGTCCCAACCCCCCAGGCAACCGGGCCCGTCGACCGACGGGTAGCTGACGGTCGGTCGCGCCGTGCCGTAGAGAGAGCGCGGCTGACGGGTCCCCTGGCTCATGTCGAGCAGGGCCTGGCGACGGTCATAGCTGCCGAGGTCGGTCGACAGCAGCCCGATGGCGAAGCGGTCGTCCGCCAGCTGGCGCAGGACCCGGTCGTGGGGCTCCTCGCTCTTGTGCTGGGTGAGCGACAGGGTGGCCAGGGGCTCGTCGCCGAGGACGGCGATCGTCACCGTCGACCCCGTGCCCGCCGCGCTGGTGGCAACCACTGCCCCTGCCGCTCGGCCGCCGACCGCCACGGCGAGGATGATCCCGGCGCCCACCATCGCAGCCGCTCGTCGCATTCCCGTCATTGGCCTCTCTTGGGCGGCGGCGTGAGGCGCTTCTCGACCAGCTGGTCGAGTCCCGCATCCTGCGTCGAGGCCGTCACCACCACCGCGTAGGTGCCGGTGGGGTCGACGGCGGCCACCGGGCCGAGCCGCGAGCCCAGCCTGATCGGTTGCCCGCCGTCGGGCGCGACTGCGAACAGGTCGCCGGAATGCGTGGCGTACGCCGCATACCCACCGCCGAGGAGCACACCGACGGGACGGGCCTCGATGTTGGGGCCGGTGAGATCGCGCCGAGCCAGGGTGACGAGGTCGAGGACCGCGGCCGCCGTGTGGTTGCCCTGCTCCCGCTGGTACAGCACGTGGGTGTCGTCGATGTAGAACGGCCTCGACGACTGCGCATCCGGATCCGGCGTCAGCTCGCGGACGACTCCCGATTGGAGGTCGACCTCGACCAGGTCGAGGTGGACGACGCCCGACAGCTGGTCGGCCCGCGCTCGGCTGGCCACGGCATGGCGCGCCGTGCTGTCGACCGCCAGCCCGTACCCCGAGCCGACAGAGAAGCTGGGCAGGAGCTTCACCGTCCCCGCCGACCGCCCATTCAGGGCCAGGGCATCGAGCTGGCCCGTGGGTATGGGCCCTTCGGCCACCAGCAGGCGGTCCCCTCCCGGCAGCCAAGCGAAGTCGACGACGTTCGAGCCTCGGGGCGTGACCGCCTTCACCGCGCCCCGGTCGGCGAGGCCGATGCCGTCGGCCGATCGAACCGCCAAGCGGGAGCCATCGGGGCTGTAGGCGGCCGCGAACGCACCTGGGCTCAGCCGTCCGCCCCCGTCGAAGAAGGGCTGGACGGGGGCGCTCAACGACACTCGGGGCTTCGGGTTGCGACTCAAGGCCAGGTAGCTGGCTGCCACTCCGGCCAGCAAGGCCAGGCTCACGATGATGGCCACGGCTCGGCCCTTCACGGGAGCCGACCGGCCCGATCGAAGGCGCGCAGCGGTGGGACAGCGTCGATGATGCGGCTGAACGAAACCGCCTCACTGACCAGGTTGGCGACGAGCACCGCCACCAGCACGATGGTCCGCGCCCCGGGGCCACAGGTGGCGACCACGGCCAAGCCGATGGCCGCACCGACCGCGTTGGCCCCGGTGTCGCCCAGCATCACGCGCTCGTGGAGGTCGTCGAGCAGCAGGGCCAGCACCCCGCCCAACACCACCGCCACCGCGGTGAGGTCGGCGTTGGCCCGGCGGATGGCGATGAGGGCGCCGCCTGCCACCAGCGCGACCTTGGCCGTCCGCCCGGGCGCTAGGTCGAAGAGGTTGGCCAGGTTGGCGGTTAGGGCCACGAGGGCGGCGTCGAGAAGCAGCCTGCTCACGGACGAGGTCGGTCGGAGGGTGCCGATGGCCACCAGCGACACGGCCACGCCCCCGAGGAGCTTGGCTCCCCCGGTCGTGAGCCGGCCCCCGAACAGCTCAGCCACATGACCGCGGAAGCCGCGCGCCTGACGGTTTCCGGCCAGGTCATCGAGGAGACCGAGGAAGGCAAACCCGACCAGCGTGATGACCGTGGCGGCCCGCACTGCCGTGGTGCCGGTCGTGGCCCCGACGTGCAAAGCCCCGGCGACGGCCCGTCCCCCTTCGACGACGAGGGCGGCGAGGACGAGGGCGATGCCGCCGGCCGTCGGCACGACCTTGCCGCGGAAGTTCTCGCGGGTGAGCGCCGTCTCGTGCCAGCTCGAGCGCACCAGCACCCACACCAGGCGACCGGCGAGGAACCCCACGACGAGGGCCACGGCCACGATCACGACGACACCGCGGGGATGGACGCGGCCGGCCCCGTCGTCGGCGCCGGTGTCACCAGCTGCGGCTTCTCGGCCTCGTGGTCGAGAGCCAACAGCGTGAGGTAGGGACCGACGAAGACGAAGACCAGGCCAGGAACGATCACACCCGAGTCGTTTGCCGCGAACCCGATCAGGCCGGCCGAGAAGGCGGCGACGGCCCCCATCCGCAGCGGGCCGGCGGGGATGACCTCGCGCCACCTCCGGTTGCGGAGGAGCAGGTAGATCAGCCCCAACACCAGCAGCGGGACGATCGCCGTCCAGAACGAGGCGGTGAGGGCGGTGAGGTTGTTGCCTGTCCGCCGGAGAAACGTCGACCAGAGCGCGCCCCGGCCACCCGAGTGGACGCCGGTGAAGAACCGGGCCACATGGGTCTGGTCATGCGGCGCCTGGGCGGCGTCAACCAAGGCCAGCACCCCAACGGCGGCGGCCGTCGCCACCAGGGCCCCGACGACGGGTCGCCACGACAGCCGCCGTCCGAACAGGACCCAGAGCATCAGGCCGAGGACGGGCACCAGGGTGAGAGCCCCACCGACGTCGTCGCCCATGGTCGGCGCCGTGTCAGCCAGGAACACAACGGCTAGGGCCAGGGTGACGGTGACCAAGGCTTCGTCCCTCCGGGGCGCATGGTGCAGGTGCAGGCAGGCGGACAGGATGGCGCATGACGAGAGCACGGCGAAGGCGGCATTGCCAAGGCCGAAGAAGCGACCGGCACCGCTCAACGGGTAGCCGATGTAGCTCGCCGTCAGCAGGTGGACGCCCGTGGCCACGTCGATCACCAGGATCACCGCCGTCGTGGCCATGATCGCCAGCAAGGGGCTGAGGGGGTAGCGGCGGGCCCGCAGCGAGGCGGTGACGATCAGACCGTCCAACACGAAGAGAAACCCGAGAGACCGCGGCCCGATGGCCGACATGCCGGGAAGGGCGCGGAACAGCAACCCGGCGAGGGGCAGGGCGGCGATGGCCAGGACGACGAGCCGCAACCAGCGCCCCATGGCCCCGGCCCCGCCCCGGAAGGCCACCAGCCCGGCCATGAAGAGGTAGACGAGGACCTGGAAGATCACGAACGGGATCGTGATCGGGTTGCCGATGCGATCGCGGAGCACGGAGTCACGGTCGATGGTGCGCAGCATGCCGAGGTCGGGACGGGCCGGCTGATACCGCAGCGGCTGGCCCACCATCCGCGCCGGCACGGCGACGTCGACGGCACTGAGGACGGTGGGCGCCAGGTCGGTGATGGTCACCACCGCGACGCGCTTCGTCGACGGCGAGTGCAGGTAGCCGTGCGGGACCCCGGGCCCCGCGATCACCACCGGGGTGACGTGAGCGCCGCCCGCCCCCGGGGTGAGGGAGGCAACGATCACGAGGGCGCGCGGCCCGGCCTGCTCGATGACCCTCCCCAGGATCTCGTCGGTGTGGCGAATGGCTGCGAGCCGGGACTCGCCGTCGGGCGCGGCCGCCGCCCGGTCGAGGTCGCCGGGGTCGATGACCACGACGTCGGCCGCGGCCAGGGCAGCCCGGCTGGCCGCCTCGAACGCCGCCGCGTCGGCGCGCACCCCGAACGGGGCGGAGGGATCGGCCTCGAGCAGGTCAGACCCCACCGAGCCGGTCGTGATCCCGAGGCTGTCGTCGACGAGCGCCAGCCCGGCCGGCCGCCACACAATCGGATGTCCGCCCGGCGCCCGGCGATCGGCGTTGGTGACGACGGCCGTGCGCCGGTGGGCCGAGACGAGGGCCTGGCCCAAGCCACCGAGTGCCGCGCCGTGGCTCTCGCCGTTGGCCTGCCGTTCGGCGACACCTCCGGGGACGACGATGTCGCCGCGGGGGCGGCGCCCCGTCTGCCGCGTCACCAGGTCACGCGCCGTCCGTCCATCCGCTACGGGGGTGTCGGCGTCGTAGGCCACACCGCCGCCGGGGGTGCCGTGGAGGCGGGTTCCGGCACCGAGGGTGGCGTAGGCCTCGGTCGTCGAGGGACGCGACCTGTAGGTGTACACGCTCATGGCCCCGACGGCGCCGCGTTGGACGAGGCGATCGAGGTTGGGCGCCGAGCCCGTCCCGACGTCGGCGATGTCGAGGTAGGGCACGCCGAAGATCACCACCTTGCTGGGCGGGGCGGCCAGGGCCTGGCTGGCGGGCTCCCAACGCGATCCGGACCAGACCAGCAACGAGGTCACGACGACGAACGCCGCCACCGTGACGGCGATGCGGGCGCGACGAGTGGTGAGACGAGGCCAGAGGGCGCGGCTGATGTCGATGCCCTGCCCGGCGCGATGACGAAAGCCGGCGAGCGACCGACCGGTGTGGCGGTGCTCGATCGCCACCTCGATCTCGAGCACCCTCGCCCCGGCGCGCACGGCGTCGATGGTGAGCGCCGTCTCCATGCCAAACCGGTCGGCGAGCGGCAGCAGTCGCCGCAGCCGAGGAGCGGTGATGGCCCGCTGACCTGACAAGGGCGCGGCGGCTCGGAAACCACTGGCTCGGGCGATGCCCCATGCCGCCAGGGCCTTGACCCGGCCGAAGCCCCCGCGCCGACCGGCGCTCGGCGGTACGGCGATGGTCATCTCGGCCTCGCCGGCAACCACGGGAGGCAACAAGGCCGCGGCCAAAGCCGCCGTGGACGCGGTGTCCGCATCGACCAGCAGATAGACATCGGCCTCGGGCGTGGCCTCGACACCCGCGGTGACGGCACCGCCCTTGCCCACGTTCCGCGGCAGGTGCAGGACTCGCGCTCCGGCCTCGGCGGCGGCGGCCGTCGTCCCGTCGACCGAGCCGTCATCGATCACGAGGACCTCGTCGACGGCGGCCACGGCGATCAGGGCCCGCACCGTGTCGCCCACCAGATCAGCCCTGTCCTTGGCCGGGACGAGGGCGACGACCCGGGTCATGCCGAGGCCCGGCGGCCGAACGAGCGGCGGATGCCCGCCAGCTCCGGCGCTCGCAACAGGGCCTGGCCCCCCACCGCCACCAGGCCACCGACCGCCAAGCCGGCCACCAAGGCGACGGCCGCCATGAGACGGCCATCGCCGGCCAGGAGGCGGGCCACCGCCAGGGCCGAGAGGCCGGCCGCCACCGCCGTGGCCAGCGTCCGAGCGAGGGTCGGGCCCACGACGATGGGCCGGGCGATCTCCTTCCGCAGCAGGACGAAGAGGGCTACCGCGCCGGCCGTCATGGCGATCGAGTGGGCGAGGCCGAGAGCGACGACCCGGTCGGTCCCGGTCGTGACCGCGGTCCCGATCAACATGAGCAGGCCGCCGCTGACCGTCACGCCTATGCCGACCAGGGCGGGCAGACGGGCGTCGCCGGCCGCCACCGCGGCACGCGCCAGCAACATGAAGGCGGCATAGCCACCGAGGCCGATGGCGTAGGCGGCGAGGGTCTTGGCCACCAGGTCGGCGCCCGTCCGGTCGAGGGCACCGAGCCGCAACAGGTGTAACGCCGGAGAGCCGAGGGCGGCGAGCAGGGCGGCCGCGGGCAGCACGGCGAAGGTCGTGAGGCGCACCCCTTCACCGACGTCGTCGCTGAACTCGGCCCACCGGCTGGCGTGGGCGTGGGCGGCCAGGCGCGGGTAGAGGGCGGTGAAGATGGGGTGAGCGGCCAAGGCCACCGGCAGCAGGAAGAAGGTGAAGGCGATCTGGTAGGCGACCACGCCTCCCTCGACCCGGTTGGCCAGCACGAGCGTCACCCCGATCAGCACCTGGGTGGTGGCCAGGAGCACACCG
>JAUTXA010000178.1 GCA_030838265.1 Actinomycetota bacterium
ATCGTGGCCCAGGTCGGGCGGCGCGTCGACGAGTCGGTGCCCATGGTCGACGCCCGGCTCCCCGACGGCTCCCGGGTGAACGCCGTGATCGCCCCGCTGGCCATCGGCGGGCCGTTTCTCACGATCCGGAAGTTCGCCAAGGACCCGTTCCAGGTGGAGGACCTCATCAACTTCGGGTCCTTTTCCCGGACCGTGGCCCAGTTCCTCGACGCCTGCGTCAAGGGCCGGCTCAACATCATCGTGAGCGGCGGCACCGGCACCGGCAAGACGACCGCCCTCAACGTGCTGTCGTCGTTCATCCCCCACGACGAGCGGATCGTGACGGTGGAGGATGCCAAGGAGCTCCAGCTCCACCAGGACCACGTCCTGGCGCTCGAGGCCCGCCCGCCCAACATCGAGGGGAAGGGCGAGGTCCGCATCCGGGACCTGGTCCGGAACACCCTGCGGATGCGGCCCGACCGGATCGTGGTGGGGGAGTGCCGGGGCGGCGAAGCCCTCGACATGCTTCAGGCCATGAACACGGGCCATGACGGCTCGATCACCACCATCCACTCCAACACGCCTCGGGACACCCTCTCCCGAATCGAGACGATGACCCTGATGGCGGGCTTCGACCTGCCGATGCGGGCCATCCGCGAGCAGATGGCCTCCGCCCTCGACTGCATCGTGCAGCTGACCCGCCTCCGGGACGGGACCCGGCGCATCACCCACGTCACCGAGGTCCAGGGCATGGAGGGTGACGTCATCACCCTTCAGGACATCTTCCTGTTCGACTACGGCATGGGCGTCGACGAGGACGGCCGCTTCCAGGGCACCCTGAAGGCCACGGGGATCCGGCCCAAGTTTGCTGAGCGCCTGCAGGACTACGGCATCAAGCTGCGTCCCGAGCTCTTCCAGTCGGACGGGTTCGCCCGTAGCGCGGTCGGCACGCGGTGAGGCGGCTCGGGGCCGCCCTGGCACTGGTCTTCCTCACGATCCTCGCCTTCGCCGGTCCCGCCTTCGCTGACGACGTCAGCATCCGGAAGGTCGACACGACGGCCCCTCCGAAGGTGACGATTGCCGCCCAGGTCACCGGGCGCACTCCTGACGTCTCGTCGTTCAAGGTGCGCGAGAACGGGGTTCCCGTCTCGAACGTGGCCGTGAAGTCGTTGAACGAGACGTCCACGCCGGTGGGCGTGGTCTTGGTCATCGACACGTCGGGCTCGATGCGGGCCAGCGACAAGATCAACCAGGCCAAGCAGGCCGCCAAGCAGTTCGTGGCTCGAAAGTCACCGAACGAGCAGTTCGCCATCGTGGCGTTCAGCGATCAGCCCCGAGTCGTCATCAACTTCACGTCGAACGAGGGTCTCCTGAACTCCGCCATCGACGCTCTCAGCGCCTCCGGCGAGACCTCGTTGTACGACGCGGTCGGTATCGCCGCCGGTTTGCTGGCCAACCAGCCTCTTCTTCAGCCCAACATCGTGATCCTCTCCGACGGGGCCGACACGGTGTCAACGACCGACCTGGCGGCGGCCAAGGCGTCAGTGCTCGGGGCCAAGGCCGTGGTGTTCGCGGTCGGGCTTCCCGGTGGTGACTTCGCCGCCGGACCCCTGCAAGATCTGGCTTCGTCGACCAAGGGCCAGTATCTCGACACCACCGATCCGACGACGCTCTCGGCCAAGTTCGACATCGTGCGGTCCTCGATCGAGAACCAGTACGAGATCACCTACGTGTCGACGACGACCAAGCCATCGATCCACATCGAGCTCGAGGTCGGGTCGTTGGCTACCCACGCCGATGTGGCTGCCGGCTCGATCAGCTCCGGGTCGAACACGCAGCCCAAGATCGTAAAGAGCTCGGGCGTGCCCAGCGCCTTCACCAGCTCGACCAGTCGTTGGATCGCGGTTGTGCTCGTGCTCGTCGCCGTCGCCCTGCTCGCCTTCGGGCTGGCCCTGCTCGTCCTGCGGGAGCGATCCGCCCTCGACACGGCATTGACGCCGTACGCCGAGCGCACCACCGACAGTGATGACGATGACGAGAGCGACGGCTCGATGGTCGAGACCGCCATCATGCGGCGGGCAATCGACACCACTGCCCGGCTGGCGGCCGATCGGGGGCTCCTCGAAATCGTCGAAGGCAAGCTCGAGCAGGCCGACCTCACGCTTCGACCGGCGGAGATGATCTTCTTCGCTGCCGTCGTCGCAGTGCTGGGGATGGTCGTCGGCTTCGCCCTTCAACGGTTCCTCGGTGTCCTCATCGCCGGCTTCGTGTTCGCCCTGGCCCCGGTGGCGATCCTCAACTACCTGGCCAAGAGACGGATGACGAAGTTCACGGCTCAGCTGCCCGACACCCTGCAGCTGCTCGCCGGATCATTGCGCGCCGGCTACTCGCTCTTGCAGGGGGTCGACTCGGTCGCCCAGCAAGTCGAAGCGCCGATGGGCAAGGAGCTCCAGCGAGCCCTCAGCGAAGCCCGTCTGGGTCGTCCGATCGAGGACGCTCTCGAGGAGCTGGCCGCTCGAATGGGCAGCCCCGACTTCGACTGGGCCGTGATGGCCATCCGCATCCAGCGCGAGGTCGGCGGCAACCTGGCCGAGCTCCTCCAGACCGTGGCCGAGACCATGATCGCCCGCGAGCGCCTCCGCCGCGACGTGAACGCCTTGACCGCCGAAGGCAAGATCAGCGCCATCGTGCTCGGCATCCTGCCCGTCGGCCTCGGCGTGTTCCTCTTCGTCGTCAACCCGGACTACATGAAGATCCTGTTCGACGACTCAACTGGCCGCATCCTGCTCGGAGGTTCGATCGTGCTCGCCTGCGCCGGGTACTACTGGATGATGCAGATGATCAAGGTCGACATCTGATGTCCTATCTGACTGTTGCCGTCGGCGGGTGCTTCGTGATGATCGCGGTGCTCGCCTATCTCGTCCTCAGCCAGGCTGACGAACGGGTGACCGCTCGGGCTTCGCTCCGGCAGCTCGACGGCTACGAGATCGACAACCTGCGTGAGAGGGACATGCTGAAGCCCATCGGGGAGCGGGTTGTCGTCCCGTTCTCGCAGTGGCTGACTTCGGTGGGCAAGCGCTTCGCGGGCATCACCTACATCGCCCGCACCCGGCACAAGCTGACGGTCGCGGGCACGCCGAGTGCCGAGGCGATCGATCGGTTCCTTGCCGTCAGGGTGATCACCGCGGCCTTGATCCCGGTGACCGTCGTCGCCTACTTCACCTTCTTCCCCGCGCTGGGGCTGCATGGCAAGACCAACCTCCTGGTCATGATCATGCTCATCCTCATCGTGGGTCTCGGGCCCGAAGCCGTCCTCAACCGGCGCATGGCCGACCGGCAGCGGAAGATCCGCATTGCTCTGCCCGACATCCTCGATGTGCTCACTATCAGTGTCGAAGCCGGCCTCGGCTTCGAGCAGGCTCTCGATCGCACCGTGACCTCAGTGCCCGGGCCCCTGTCCGAGGAGTTCCAGCGGGTGCTGGGCGAGATCAGAGCCGGCTCCAGCCGGGCCGACGCCATGCGCCAGCTCGACGAGCGCACCGACGTGCCCGAGGTGCGCTCCTTCGTACTCGCCATCCTGCAGGCCGACACATTCGGCATCTCGATCGGACGAGTCCTACGGGCCCAGTCCGACGAGATGAGGATCAAGCGCCGGCAGCTCGCCCAAGAGGCAGCCCAGAAGGTGCCGGTGAAGATGCTGGTGCCCATGGTCTTCTGCATCTTCCCTGCCCTGTTCGTTGTGGTGCTCGGCCCCGCGGCCATCAACATTCAGCAGAACTTCAAGTAGCCCGGCCGTGCGCCGGCTGCGGGCACCGTCGCTGGAGGCGCTCTTCATCGCCACCTACGGTCTCTTCGGCTTTCGGGGCGGCGCCGTTCCCATCAACGACAACTCGATGTTCCTGCACCTGCGCACCGGTGTGAAGATGGCCACCACGGGCGCAATCCCCCGGACGGATCCCTACTCGTTCACGGCCCACGGGAGCCACTGGGTCGTGCAGAGCTGGCTGGCCGAGTGGACCTACGGCTGGCTCAACCGGTTGGGCGACACCCGACTCGTGGTGCTCGAGCAAGCCGTTCTGATGGCCCTCGTCGCCACCCTCACCGGCCGCCTGGCGCGGGCCGGCACCCCACTGCGCACGGCAGCCGCCACCGGGCTGGCGCTCGGCGTCGGGGCCCTGTGGTGGTCGCAGCGCCCCCTCCTCTTCGGCCTGCTGGCCTTCGCCCTCATGGCCCTGATCGTCGAGCGGAGGCGCTCTCCGTGGCTCCTGCTGCCCGTGGTGTGGGTGTGGGTGAACAGCCACGGCTCGTTCCCTCTCGGTTTGGTATGGCTGGGCGCCGTCGCCGTCGGGTTGGCGCTCGACGAACGAGCATTGCCTCGTCAGCTCCTGCGCTACATCGGGGCATTCGTGGTGGGCCTCGCTGTGGCCTGCGTGAACCCGCTGGGGCCCCGTCTGGTGGCCTTTCCCGTCACGGTGGAGCAGAAGCGGAAGGTCTTCGCCACCGTCGCCGAATGGATGTCGCCGAGCTTCCAGGGATTACTCGGGCTGTTCACGCTCGTCAGCCTCATCGCGTGCCTCTTGGTCCTGTTCCGTCGCCGCCCGCCGTGGAGAGACGCCGTTCCCTTCGTGGTGTTCGTCGGGCTGGGGCTGATCGCCCTCCGCAACCTTCCGGTGGCAGCCATCGCCGTCGCTCCGGTCATGGGACGGGCCCTGCGCCCGCTTGAGGCGCCGGACCCCCGCGCCGAGGCGCCGGGGATCAACATGCTCTTCGCGCTAGGGCTGGCGGCCGCCATCGGGTTCACGACGATCGGCATCTTCGGGCACAACGGCCTCTCCGACGACGGCTACCCGGTGGCTGCCGTGCGCTACATGGAACGGACAGGCCTGCTGGGGCCGGGCCATCGGGTGGCCGAACAGGACGTTGTCGGCTGCTACTTGATACGTCTGCGGGGTGACCAAGCCCGCGTCTTCATCGACGACAGAGTTGACATGTACCCGATCGGCGTATCGAACGACTACGACACTCTGCTCCATGGCTTTCCCGGCAGCCTGGCCGTGCTCGACAGTCGGTCCATCGACGTCGTGCTCTGGGACAGCCGCCAGCCGCTCGCCGGGATCCTGGCCGAATCAGGGAAGTGGGAGCGCAGGGTGCGCGCCGGCCAGTGGGAGGTCTGGGTGCGCCGGGCCGTCTAGCGCCCCGCGCCCGTGCATCAGCCGGCGTGGCGAATCGAGCTGCCGCTGCGCGAGAGGGTGCCGTTGAGCGACGTGCCGAAGATGGCGAGGGCGAGGGCGCACACGAGGGCGATCAGTCCCACCAGGAGCGTGTACTCGACCAACGACGCGCCGGCCTCGGACCGGAGCACCCGCAGGCGGAGAACCGTGCAGCTGATCACGTCGAGGCGGTGGTGCGTGTCGAGGGAGTGGTGCATCTCTTTACCTTGCCTAGAGATGAAGAAAGCGGGTGGGATCGCCTCCCACCCGCTTTCTTCTTCGACCAACATCAACCGAAACCTGAGGGATCCGGCAATGGGGATTACTGAATGGCTGAGCCGACCTTCGAGAGCTTCTTGCTGGCGTTGCCACCCAGCGTCGTCACGGCGATGATGCACACCACGGCGATGAGAGCAACCAGCAGCGCATACTCGACGAGGCTGGCGCCCCGCTCATCCATGTCCTTGGTGAATCGGGCCTTGACGTACGGGGCGCAGAACTGCCGCCAGTAGGTAATGAATTCCACTTCGAGCTCCTTGTCGGCGAGTGTCGGTAGTCGGATGATGTGGCTGGTCGCCAGTACTACTTGATGGCCGAGCCGACCTTCGAGAGCTTCTTGCTGGCGTTGCTGCCCAGCGTCGTCACGGCGATGATGCAAACCACGGCGATGAGAGCGACCAGAAGGGCGTACTCGACGAGGCTGGCGCCCCGCTCATCCATGTCCTTGGTGAAACGAGCCTTCACGTACGGCAGGCACATGTGACGGAAGTAACTGATGAATTCGAGATCCACGGGAGTGCTCCTTCTCGGTTTGCCGGATCCCCTGGCGGGACCACTTCCTTTGTATCGGCTCCCGACCCCTGAGGTGGATAGGTCGGAAGGCTCAATTTCAGGACAGAGGCTCGGCTCGCTCGAGTTGGTCGTGCCCACCGTCGGCCAGAAGCTGCCTGACCTGGCTGGCCGGGTAGCGACGGTGGCCGCCGGGTGTGCGAACCGAGGGGATGCGGCCGCGCCGGGCCCACTCCGCGACGGTGCGCTCCGACACCTGGAACAGCGTCGCCACGTCGGCGGTCCGCAGCAGTGTGTCGTTGAGACTGGGAGGTACCTCGACCGCTCCGAAGAGCTGCGCAAGCAACTCTGAACGGTCATGCCTGTTCGCCATGCTGACGCCAGTCCTTTCGCTCCCCGGCCCGGAAGCCAGTGTGGACCAGCGGGTTACGGAGGACAACGGAGGATGGGAGCCATTTGCGGTGACGGTGACAACATGACCCGTCCTGCGGTGAAGGACTAGTTCGTCAGTCGAGGCGGATAATTCCCATGCGCACGGCGCGCAACACGGCCTGGGTACGATCTCGGCTGTCGAGCTTCTGATAGATCGAGGCCAGGTGGTTCTTGACCGTCTTCACGCTGATGTAGAGGCGCTCGGCGACCTCGGTGGTCGACGCTCCCTCGGCAATGAGCTGGAGGACCTCTTCCTCCCGCTTGGTGACGACGTGCTCGGGCGGTCGCCCCGCCACTGAAGGCTCAGGTGGCAACCGCTGGACCTCGGTGAGCATCGAGGCCGCCAGCTCAGGGGTGAGGGCTGTCTCGCCGCTGCGGGCCAGGCGCAGGGTGCGCACGACCTCCTCGGTCGTGCAGTCCTTGACCAGGTATCCGCCGGCGCCGGCGCGCACCGCGTCGCCCAACACCGACTGGTCGGCGTGCATGGTGAGGATGACGACGGGGATCTGCGGGAACTCGGCATGGATCCGTTGGGTGGCAGCCACGCCGTCAAGTACGGGCATCGAGACGTCCATGAGGATGATGTCGGGCAGCAGCTCAGCGGTGAGGCGGACGGCCTCCTCGCCGTCGGCCGCCTCACCCACCACTTCGAATCCCTCGTTCTCGAGCGAACGCCGCAGACCCTCGCGCAGCATGGTGTGGTCGTCGGCCAGCAATAAGCGGATGGTCATCGGTCTCCCAACTGGCATCGAACTTTGGTGCCTTGCCCCGGCGTTGACTGCACCTGCAGCGTGGCTCCGATGGAGTCGGCGCGCTCCCGCATGCCCAGCATGCCGTAGGAGTCCATGCGGGGCGCGGACCTGGGACGCAGCCCGGCGCCGTCATCGGCTACCTCGAGCACCGCGCCCTGCTCGTCGCACTGCCACACGACCGAGATGGTGTGGGGCTGGGCATGGCGCTCGGCGTTGGTCACGGCCTCTTGGGCGATGCGCCACATCTCGCGCTCCTGGGGCAGCGGCAGCCGGCGCATCGAGGAGTGGCGCAGGACAATCTCGACGCCGGTGCGATCACGGACGCGGGCCAAGAAGGCCTCGAGGGTGGCGACCAGGTCCTGAGAGTCGGAGACGTCGGTGCGCAGGTCGTAGAGGGTCTCTCTCACCTCGGAGACGACCTTGCGCACGTCTTGGCGGAGGGACTGCAGCTCCTGGCCGACGTCGTTGCCTTGAGCCACCATGCGACACAGCCGGTCCAGCTCGAAGCCCAGGTAGGCGAGCGAGGAGCCGACCCGGTCATGGAGGTCTCGGGCGATGCGCGTCCGCTCTTCGTCGGCACCGATCGTCCGGAGGCGCCCGAACCACCGGGCGTTGTCGATGGCGAGGGCAGCCTGGTTGGCCATGCCCTCCATGAGGCCGACGTGACGGGGTTCGAAGGGCGTGGTCTGGCTCAGCTCGACGGCGATGACCCCGACGAGCACGTCGCGGGCCCGCAGCGGGGCATACAGCCCTGCCACCGACGAGAAGCCCACGCCTTGGGCACTCTCGCCTTGGATGTCAGCGATGAGGATCGGGTGGGTCGCGGTGCTCGCTCGCCGCAACGGGGCGGGCAGCTGTGATGCCTTCAGAGTCGGGGCCATGCGCACCCCGTAGGTGGCGGCCACCGACCACGAGTTGGCCAGGTCCTCGCGCAGCACGATGCAGGCCACGTCGGGCTGGAAGAGGTCGCGCAGTCGCGTCATCGTCGACGCCACCGTCTCGGCCAAATCAAGCGACGCGGGCAGGGTTTGCGCGACCCGGTGCAGCTCGAAGAGCAAGGCGTTGGCCTCCGACAGCCGGCGCATGCGCTCGATGGCGTGGGTTGTCCGGGCCTCGGCCTCGGTGACCAACCGACGGACATAACCGGCGAGCAGGGCCAAGAGGATGAGCTCGGCCGTCCACGACAGCGTGAGTGAAAGCCGCGGGTTGGTCTCGACGAACTGGTAGGGGATCCCGATGATCGCCGAGGAGGCCACGGCGAAGGCGACGGCCAGCGGGATGCCTCTAGCCAGGCCGGCGACCACGATTGGGGTGAGGACCACGACGACATAGGGCGAGCCCCACAGGCCCGTCCCGGCGACCGCGGCCAGGCTGAGCGCCAGCTCGAAGCCGGTGGCCAGCGCCCCGCGGCGGGCCTCGAAGCGGATGGGGTATACCGAGCGCCAGAGGGCATAGCCCAGGAGCACGCCCCCGGCGATGATGCTGTGGCCAATAGGGCCGTGGGACGAGGCAAGCAGCAGGCCGAGGACGATCGACCCGAAGCGCAGGACTGTCACCAGGGGGCTGAAGTCAGCCGCCTGCTCACTGCTTCGGCCTAGCGAAGGCCTTTCATGATCGATGCCGCCGCCGGCCCCAAGACGACGACGAGCACGGCCGGGAAGATGAACAGGATCAGGGGGAAGAGGATCTTGACCGGGAGCTTCCCGGCCTTCTCCCGAGCCCACTGCCTCCGCTTGTTCCTCATCTCCGCCGCCTGGGCGTGCAGGACTCGCCCGATGGGCATCCCCAGGGCGTCCGCCTGTGTCAGGGCCAGAACGAAGTTCGATAGCTCAGGGACCTCGGTTCGTCGCTTCAGGTTCTGGAGGGCTTCCCGCCGCGGGAGGCCGAGCTCCATCTCCTTCAGCGTACGGGAGAACTCGAGCGCCAACGGGGAGTCGAAGTTGTTGCACACGACGTCGAGTGCTCCCTCGAAGCCCATGCCCGCCTCGACCGAGATGGCCAAGAGGTCGAGGATGTCGGGAAGGTCCTTGAAGATGGCTTCCTTGCGCTCGGTCACCTTCCGGGTCAGCCAGGCCTGGGGACCGAGCGCCCCGATGGCGGGGAAGAGCAGGAGGACGAGGGCGTCCTTGCTCGTCGAGAGATGCGACGTGGTCACGATGAGGAGCCCGGCGACCAAGGTCAAGGCCGTGAACAGGACCTGGGCCGTCACGAACTCCTCGGCCCTGATGCTGGCGCTCAGCCCCGCGACCAACAGAGCGTGGTGGCAGCGCTGGACGTGGTCACCGGGGGTGAGCCGGGAGATCGAGTTGAGCACGCCTCCGCCGAGAGGGCGCAGGACGCGGCTCAGGAAGGGCTGGCGAAGGCGCTGGCTGAACTCGTCGAGGGGCTCGTCGAGGTCGTCGTCGAGGCCCCGGAGATAGGCCTCGGGATCAGCGTCCGGCGCCCGGGCCCGCATCCCCGCGCTGACGAACCACAGGCCGCAGAGGCCGAGGGCGAGGGCGACGAGAAGCGCGACGTTCGCCATCAGACGTCGATCTTCACCATGCGGAGGATGACCCAGACGCCGGCGAGGACTGAGAGCCCGGTGGCTCCGAGGATCCAGTACCCGGCCCCCTGGAACATGGGCTTCATGTATCCGGGGCTGATGACTTGGATGGCGAACAGCAGGAAGACGGGAAGGGCGCCGAGGACCCAGGCCGAGATGCGGCCCTCGGCAGTGAGCACGTCGACCTCGCGGCGCACGTCCTCGCGGGCGTAGATGAAGTCGGCCAGGGTGTGGAGGAGGTCGCCCAGCTTGCCGCCGACCGTTTGTTGGATGCGGATGGCCTGCACGACCCAGTGGAGGTCGCGGATGTCGAGACGGAAGGCCATGCGCTCGAGAGCGTCGACGACGGGATCGCCGAGGCGCGTCTCGTCGACCACCCGGCGGAACTCCTCCGACAGCGGCGCTTCGGCTTCCTCGCACATGAGCTGGATCGAGCGCAGGAAGGTGTGGCCCGCGCCGAGGGAGCCGGCGATCAGCGTCATGGCGCCCGGCAGCTGGGTCTCGAACTTCTTCTTCCGACGCCGGATCCGGCGCTTGACCAAGGCCCAGCTCAGGAAAGGAGTGGCCACCAAGGCCACGACCGCGAACAGGAATTGACCAGTGACCAGCTGGAGCACGCACGCGGCCACAATGCCGCTGCTGGCCGCCACCACCACGTACTCACCGGCCCGCAGCGGGATCCGGGCCCGCTCGAGCTCGACGGCGAGGGTCCCGGCCGCATCGAGCTGATCGACCATGCGCCCGGCGAGGCTTACCGTCCCTTCGACCAGCGTGCCCCGTGTCTCGCTCACTGACTCGACGGCGACGTCCTGCTCGCCGTACGGAAGGTCGAGGATCAAGGCCAGGTCGTCCTCCTGCTCGCGCTTGCGCTGCAGGAAGCCGACCACGAGCAGGGCGAAGCCGGCGCCGGCGAGGAGGGCGATGAGCACGTCGTTCATCGGCGACGCTCGTTCTCGACCAAGCGGCGACTCGAAGGGGTTCGGGATCCCCGTGCAGGACGGTCGCTTCCGCCTGGGGCGGCCTTGGTGCGGAAGACGGTGGCCGGAAGCTCGATGTTGTGCTCGGTGAGCTTGTCCATGAACTTCGGCCGCAGACCGGTCGGGGCGATCTCACCGCTGGGCTTTCCGTTGACGCTGGGCAGCGACCGGTAGGCGAACACGTCTTGCAGCAGGATGGTGTCGCCCTCGATGCCCTGGACCTCGGTCACCGAGGTGACCACCCGGCGGCCGTCGGGCATCCGGTCGAGGTGCATGATGATGTTGATCGCCGAGACGATCTGCTCGCGGATGGCCCGGACCGGTAGGTCGAACCCGGCCATCAGCACCATGGTCTCGAGCCGGCTCAGGGCATCACGAGCGCTGTTCGAGTGGACGGTGGTCATCGAGCCCTCATGGCCGGTGTTCATGGCCTGGAGCATGTCGAGGGCCTCGGCCCCCCTGACCTCACCGACGATGATCCGGTCGGGCCGCATGCGGAGGGAGTTCTTCACCAGGTCTCGGATCCTGACCTCGCCCGATCCCTCGGCATTGGGGGGCCGGGCCTCGAGATTGATGACGTGGGGCTGTTGCAGCTGGAGCTCGGCCGAGTCCTCGATGGTGATGATGCGCTCGCCATCGGGGATGAAGGACGAGAGCACGTTGAGGTTGGTGGTCTTGCCGGTTCCGGTACCCCCGGACACGAGCACGTTGAGCTTCGCCCGGACACAGGCCTCCATCACCGTCACCAGGTCGAGCGTCCACGTGCCGAAGTTGATGAGGTCCTTGGCAGTGAACGGGTCGGCGCTGAACTTGCGGATGGTGAGCACCGAGCCGTGGATCGCGAGCGGCGGGATGATGGCGTTGACTCGGGACCCGTCGGGCAGGCGGGCGTCGACCATCGGCGAGGACTCGTCGACGCGGCGCCCGATGCTGCTGTCGATGCGGTCGATCACCTGCATCAGCTGCTCGTTGGTCTCGAAGGTGACCGGGCTGCGGGTGATCCTGCCGCGCTGCTCGTCGTTG
>JAUTXA010000189.1 GCA_030838265.1 Actinomycetota bacterium
GGCAGCACGATCACCCAGCAGCTCGCCAAGATCAACTACACGAACTCGCAGCGCACCGTGTTCCGCAAGCTGCGCGAGGTCCTCTACGCCACCCGCCTCGAGGAGAAGTACACCAAGGACCAGCTCCTCGAGCGCTACCTCAACCAGGTGTACTTCGGTGATCGCACCTACGGCATCGCGGCGGCCTCGCAGGACTTCTTCGGCGTCGACCCGAAGGACCTCACACCGGCGCAGGCCGCCTTGCTGGCCGGCAAGATCCACTCGCCCGAGGGCCTCGACCCGCGCGCTCGGCCCCAGGCCTCGCAGCAGCGGCGCGACGAGGTGGTGCGGGCCATGGCCAAGCACGGCTGGTTGAGCCAGGGCCAGCTCAGGGACGCCCTGGCGTCCCCTCTCGGCGTGACGGCCGCGGCCCCGGCGCACGATCCCGAGAAGGCGCCGTACTTCGTCGACTACGTGCGCCGCGAAGCCCTGGGACTCGATCAGCTCGGTGGCAGTGACGAGAGCAGGCGAAACCGTCTCGACAACGGCGGCCTGACCATCAAGACGACGATCGACCTCAAGGAGCTCGACGCCGCCACCGCCGCCGTCACGGCCCAGCTCAACGGCCCCGCCGATCCCACCACCGCCATGGCCTCGGTGCAGCCTGGCGATGGCGCCATCAGGCTCTTGTTCGGCGGCCTGCACTACGACCAGGTGCAGTTCGACACGTCGAGCCAAGGCCACAAGCAGCCGGGGTCGTCGTTCAAGCCGTTCGTCTACCTGGCGGCGCTGCGCGCCGGCATCGACCCGCGCTCGACGTTCGACGCCGGCTCGCCGAAGGACCTCCCCTACGACGGCGGCAAGCACTTTCAGGTCAGCAACTTCTCCGACGGCGAGGCGGGTGGGCCCATGACCGTCGACGAGGCGCTCATCAAGTCGATCAACACCGTCTTCGCCCAGCTCGTCCTCTCGCCCGGCGTCGGCCCCGGCAACGTGATCAAGACAGCCGAGTCGGCGGGCATCCGCCCTGAGAACGGCCTCGAGGTCGACAACAACCACCCGGCAGTTGCCCTCGGCGGCCTCACCCGCGGCGTCGCACCCCTCGACATGGCCACGGCCTACGCCACCTTCGCGGCCAAGGGCACGTGGGCCAAGCCCTACGCCATCGCCGCCATCGTCGACCACGGCGGCAAGACCGTGTACTCGCACCGGGTGGTGACGAAGGACGTGTTCGACTCGAAGGAGGTCGGCGTCCTCAACGCCGCCCTCGTGCAGGTCGTGCAGCGGGGCACCGGCGCGGCGGCCCGCCTCAACCGCCCGGTGGCGGGCAAGACGGGCACGGCCGAGAACTTCCAGAACGCTTGGTTCGTGGGCTTCGTGCCCCAGCTCTCGACCGCGGTGTGGGTGGGCCATCCCGACAAGGACGTCCCCATGACCAACGTGCATGGCGTGTCGGTGGCGGGTGGGACCTTCCCGGCGCGCATCTGGCACGACACCATGCAGACCACCCTCGCCGGCGTCCCCGTGCTGCCGATCTTCACCGCCTCGCCCGACTCGTTGGGCCTCCACATGCTCGACTCGACGACCACCAGCTCGTCGTCGTCGTCTTCATCCTCGTCGTCGTCTTCGAGCACCAGCACCCCGGATGGAGTGACGACCCTCCCGCCCCACAACACGACGTCGACCACCAAGAAGCCCAAGTCGACGACCACGACCACGACACCCAAGACAACGTCGACCACGACCGGCACCGGGACCCAGTCGACCAACACCACCTCGCCGCCCTAGCCCCTCGACACCTGATCGGAGGGCGGCGGGGCCACGGTGACCGTGAGCCCGAACCGATCGAGATCCAAGGTGGTGCGGAACCCGGCGGCCCCGTAGGACTCGCGCACCACCCGACCGGCACCGTCGAGCCACACATCGACAGTGAGGGCGGGTGCGAGGGCGCGAATCGTGGCGACGTAGTGGGTCGCCCGAACACCGCCGACGTCGTCGGCGCCACGACGGACGGCCCCGGTGGCCCCCGCCAGGTAGTCGAGGGCCGCGGCCGGATCGACGCTGGTCAGCAGGTCGGCTCCCGCCGCATTGCCCAGGCCGACCGCCAGCCATGAGGGGGTCGAGCCCACCTGGTCGGGTAGCCGCAGGTAGACGTGGCGGCCGACGACCCGTTGCTCCAGGGAGCCCAGGCCCAGGACTCGGAGGTCGAGCACCAGCGAGCCCCGGCCGCGTGCGAAGTCAACGACACCATCGCCAGTGACCGCAACCGCCCGGCGGGCGACCGACAGGCGGAGGCGGGCCGAACCGGCGGCGCGGGTGTGGGCCGGCGCGGCCTGCACCAGGGCGAGGGCAGTGGGCCCCCGGCCGCACCCGGCGGGAGCTATGACCCCCCCAGCCAACGCGGCGGCGGCCGCGAGGGCGGAGACAGGGACACGGACGGGCAGAACACGGCGGCGACGCGGCACGAAGACCTCCAGGCCAACAGGGGTTGGAGGCGGCCGGTCAGGCGGGCCGCGAGCGGGCCCCAGGCTATGCCACCGGTCACACCACAGGGCTGAACATGGCGACCCGACTTATCCTGGGCCGAGTGATCTGTCCGACATGCGGAGCCGAGGCGCCTGATGCCAGCCGCTTCTGCCCCGCGTGCGGACGTCCCCTGCTCCTCAGTGGCGACGAGCGCCGCGTCGTCACCGTCCTGTTCGCCGACCTCGTCGGGTTCACCGGCCTGAGCGAGAGCCGCGACCCGGAGCAGGTCAAGAACCTGGTCGACGGCTGCTTCGCCCGGCTGGCCGACGACGTCACCGCCTTCGGAGGCCGCGTCGACAAAGTCGTCGGCGACGCCCTCGTCGCCCTCTTCGGGGCTCCGGTGGCCCACGAGGATGACGCCGAGCGAGCGGTGCGGAGCGCCCTTCAGATGCAGCGCACACTCGCCGCCCACGTAGCGCAGACGGGCACCGACATCCGCATGCGAGTCGGCGTGAACACCGGCGAGGTTCTCGTCGGTGCCCTGCGGGCCGGCGGGGACTACACGGCCATGGGCGACGTCGTCAACGTGGCCAGCCGGCTCCAGACGATGGCCAACCCGGGCCAGGTGGTCGTCGGCCCCCAGACCTACGCCAGCACCATGGCCGGCATCGGCTACGAGCCGCTGGGCGCCCTCGAGGCGCGGGGCCGCGAGGAGCGGGTCGAGGCCTGGGTCGCCCTCCAGACGTTGGCACCGCCCGGTCGCCGGCCCAAGCGCAGCAGCCCGCTGGTCGGCCGCGACCACGAGCTCGGCCTGCTGCGCCACGCCCTCGACACCGCCGTCGCGCGGCAGCGCGCCCAGTTCGTCCTTCTGCTCGGCGAGGCCGGGGTCGGAAAGAGCCGGTTGGCCGAGGAGCTGGCGTCGACTGCCGTCACCGTCCACGGCGCTCGCGTCCTCGAAGGGCGCTGCGTCCCCTACGGCGAGGTCAACGTCTGGTGGCCGGTGGCCGAGGCCCTGCGCCAGGCCTGCGCCATCGAAGATGACGACGACGTCGAGACCATGCGCCACAAGTGCAAGGAGGAAGTCAGGGTGGCGGCGGGCCGCAACGCCGACGACCCTGACGTCGAACGGCTGGCCGACGGCCTGCTCTACCTGATGGGTGTCGAGTCGGTGCTGCGCGATCTCGACCCGGCGCGCGCCCTCGAGGTCGGCCGCCGCGCCCTGCAGACCGTGCTCGAGGGACGAGCCCGCCAGACCCCCGTGGTGGTCGTGCTCTCCGAGGTGCACTGGGCCGACGACCAGGTGCTCGGTCTCGTCGACCACCTGCTCGAACGTCTGGCCGGGCTGCCGATCATGTTGGTGGCCACCGCCCGTCCCGACCTCGAGGAGCGATGGGCCCACCAGCCCGGCCATCACAACATCGTCGTCCTCCACGTCGACCCCCTCGACTCGACGGCGACGGGCGAGCTGTTGCGAGCCCTGTTCGAGGGCGAGCCCCCGCCCGAGCTGCGCGACGCCCTCATCGCCCGCTCCGGCGGCAATCCCTTCTTCCTCGAGGAGCTCGTCTCACTGCTGATCGAAGCCGGTCTCCTCACCGGTGAGCCCGGCCAACGCCCCACGCTCCTCCCCGGCGACGAGCTGCCGGCCACCCTCCGCGGCTTGGTGGCGGCCCGCCTCGATGCCCTCGACCGGCGGGAGCGAGCGACCCTCGAGGACGCGGCCGTGGTCGGCGGCACCGGGTCGGTGGCCGTCCTCGAAGCCATGGCCGCCAGCCGGGGCGAGGAGGAACCCGAGCGCATCCGGCTCGAGCTCACGGCCCGAGACCTGCTCGACGCCGACCCGAGCGGCGAGTCGTGGTCGTTCCGATCCGAGCTGGTGCGCGAGGTCGCCTACGGCACGTTGACCAAGTCCGACCGGGCCCGCCGTCACGCCGCCCTGGCCGTGTGGCTCGAGCGGCGCCAACAAGAGCTGGGCCGCGACGAGGATCTCGAGCAGCTGGCCCACCACGCCGGCATGGCCGCCCGCCTCGTCCTCGAGCTCGGGCCCGTCGACGGCGTCCCTTCCAACATCCGCCACACGGCCCTCCATGCCATCGAGCGCGCTGCGGGTCGGGCCAAGGCGCGCGACCACCGGGCCGCCGCCCTCCATCTCTACGAGCACGCCCTCCTGCTGCTGCCGAGCGAAGACGGCTTCAACCGGCGGCGGGCCCTCCTCGGCCGGGCCGACGCCCTGACCTCGATGCGGCGGCTCGAGGACGCGCGCGACGACATAGACACGGTGATGGCCGAGGCCGAGGCCGAGGGCGATCGCTGTCACCAGGCCATGGCCCTCAGCGTGTTGGGGAACATCGAGCAGACCGAGGGTGACCTGGCCGGGTCCGAAGCGCACCTCACCGAGGCGGTGACCCTCTTCGAAGCCGAAGACGATGGGCTGGGCGCGGCGGGTGCCCGCCGGCTCCTCGGCATGACCCGCCTCTTTGCGGGCGACCCGAACGGCGCCCGGGTGGCGGTGGCCGCCGCCCTCGATGGCTTCCGGTCCGGCAGCGATCGGCGAGGCCAGGCCTGGGCCCTGCAGAGCCTGGCCTGGATCGCCTTCACCGAGGGCGACACCGGCACGTCCGAGGACTTCGCCCTCCAGTCGGCCAACCTCTTCAACGAGATCGGCGACCTCGGCGGCGTGGGCTGGGCGCTGGGCCTGTTGGCTTGGGTCCGGTACTTCCAGGGCAACCTGGCCGAGGCCGGTCAGCTGGCCGACCAGCTCCTGGCCGAGTCGCGGGAGATGGGCGACCGCTGGGCCCTAGCCATGATCCTCACCCTCCAGTCCAGCGTGCGCATGTGGCTGGGCCGGCCCGACGAGGCCATCGAACCCGGACTCGAGGCCCAGCGCCTCTTCTCCGATCTCGGTGACGGCCTCGGCCTCTACCAGTCGGGCAACCCGTTGGCGCGGGCCATGATCGCCGACGGCCGGGTCGGCGAAGCCCGCCAGCTGGTCGCCCGCATCGTGGCCACGGCCAAGCCCCCGGGCGGCGCCAACCGGCTCAACGCCCTCCTGCCGGCCGCCATCGCCCTGCAGCTGGGCGAGCCCCAAGAGGCACTCGATGCCCTAGCCCTCGACGACGGAAGCGACCCGACCTCGGCGTCGATGGCGGGGCTCCTCGGCGATGTCGAGACCGCGGCCTACCAGGCGCTCGGCTTCCTCCAGCTGGGCCAACCCGAGGATGCCCTCGTCGTTCTCGAGCGAGCCCGTCCCGCCCACACCCCGGGCGAGCAGGCCCACTACCTGAGCATGCTCATCCTGGTCCGGGCCGCGGCGGGACGAGCCGACGACGCCCTCGAGGCGGCCGACGCCTTCGCCGCCGTCACCGTCGGCAGCTACCAGGACCGTCTCCGGGCTGGGATGGGCACGGCCTTCGCCCTGCGTCAACAGGGACGCGAGGCCGAGGCCTCGGTCGCCTTCTCGCAGGCCACGGCCGAGGCCGACGGCACCACCGACCGTCTCTACCAGGCGCTGGTCCGACTGGCCCGGGCGCGGGCCCTCGAGGCCGATGCCCACCCGGCGGCCGACGAGGCCCTGGCCGATGCTCGGGCCCGGCTGGCCGACCTCGGGATCCCTGCGCCGGGATGGGAGACGGCCTTTGCCCACGCCGTCGGCATCGGCGCGGTGGCGACGCCCTCGGCCTAAGCGGCGGGGCCTTCGGTCCTGACCCGCTCGACCTCGACCAGGGCGTCGCGCAGCTGGTCGATCCACTCGCCTTGGTGCTGGGCCACCAAGCGCACACACCAGGCCAGGGCGTCACTGCGGCTGCGGGCCACGCTGGCGTCGACGAGGGTGTCGAGCACGGCGCGCTCCTCGAACCGCAACCTCGTCATCACCGGGGCGGCCAGGCTCGTGAACCGCAGCTCGTCGCTACCGATCTTGACCCCCCACGTCACCTTCTTGCCGAAGCGATGCTCGGCCTCGGAGGCGATGTGGATGCGGCGCTCCCGGGTCTCCTCGCGGAAGGCGTCGGCCCGCGACCGGCGCGCCGCTTGGGCCGCGGCCTCGTTGTCCTTGGCCTCGAGCTTGGGCTCGGCGATGGTGCCGACCACCACGATCTCATCGCGATCGCTCTTGACCTCGAGGCCGGTGAACCAGTCGTCGGGGACCCGTCCCGTGAACCATCCCTGCAGCTCGTCATTCGTCATGTACTCATAATTACATGATTACATCGCACCTGCCAATCCTCCCCATCAGGGGAGGATGAGGTGGAGGTCGCCGAACTCGTGCCACAGGTAGCCGTTTTCGAGGGCGGCCCGGTACGAGACGTCGAGCAGGTCGCGCCCGGCCACCGCATCGAGGAGCAAGAGGTGGGAGGCCTTGGGCTCGTGCCAGCCGGTGAGCAGGCCGTCGACCACCCGCACCCCGCGCTCGGGGGTGACGACCAGCTCCGTCCACCCCTCGCCTGGGTGCACCTCGCCGCGGTCGTCGACGACGGTCTCGAGGGCCCGCACGACCGTGGTGCCCACGGCGACGACCCGGCCGCCGGCCTGGCGGGTGAGGTTGACCAGCCGCGCCGTGGCGGCCGGCACGCGGAAGGGCTCGGCGAACGGCGGCTCGTGCGCCTCCTGCGACGACACGCCCGCGTGCAGCCGGATGGGAGCGATGGCCACGCCCCTCGACACGGCCGCGGTGACGAGCTCGGGGGTGAAGGCCCGGCCGGCCGAGGGCATCTCGACGCTGCCCGGCTCGACGGCGAACACGGTCTGGTACGCCGACAGGGGCCAGGGCTGGGAGACGTAGCCATAGCGGATGGGACGGCCGTGGACGGCCAGCCAGGCGGTGAGGTCGTCACCCGTCCCATGCAGGGCCGCCACCCACAAGCGACTCCCGATGCCCGGCCGGTAGGCCCCGAGGGGGTAGGGGGCGAGGAGCTCGACCGACGCCGACTCCGGGAGGAGAAGCCACGAGCCGGTGTCCATGCCGAAATGGGGCTCGGTGCCGTTCGGCCCCGGCCGGCGGACCTCGACCACCCAGAGCCCGCCGGGGAGCGGGGTCGAGAGGTGGAGCTCGTACGGCGTGCCGTCGGAGGTCTCGGCGTCGAGGGCGGCGGCCATGGTGCCCGAGGTGTTGACGACCAACAGGTCGCCGGCGGCGAGAAGGGAGGGCAGCTCGGTGAACTGGTGGTGTTCGATCCGGGTGGACGACCGCCACCCCACCATGAGGCGGACATCGTCGCGCCCTCGGCCCCGAACCTCGGCCGGCTCCGAGGCCTCCAAGGCGGGCGGCAGCTCGAACTCGAGAGCCGACCGGGTCATGGTCACCCCGACGCCACCGGGGTCGACGCTCCTTCGAGGAGGACCTCGGCCTGATAGCGACCGGACGGAAGCCGCTCGTCGACGAGTCGCAACAGACCAGGGACGCGCTCGGCGGGAAGGGGCCGGTCCGAGATGTCCTCACCGGGGAAGGCGGCCTGGTGCATCTCGGTGCGCATGTCGCCGGGGTCGACCCACCACACCCGTACCGCGGGCTCTTCCTGGGCCAGGACGGCGGAGGCGTGATCGAGGGCTGCCTTCGACGAGCCGTACCCTCCCCATCCCTCATAGGCCTCGACCGCGGCGTCGGAGCTGACGTTCAGGACCGCCCCGCCCGCCGCTCGAAGGTGGGGCAAGGCCACCTGCACGAGGGCGAGTGGCGCCACCACGTTGGTGTCATAGATCCGGGTGAGGGCGTCGAGCCCGATCGCCGCCAGGCTCGGCAGCGGACTGGGGCCGAGCTCACTGGCGTTGTTCACCACCAGGTCGAGCCCGCCGTTGGCCAGGGCCGCATCGACGAGGTCGAACCGATGCCCGGCGTCGGTGACATCGCCGGCAATGGTGATCGCTCGCCCGGCGTGACCGCCCAGGCCGGCGGCCTCGAGGTCGACGGCATGCCGGGCATCGACCACGACGGTCCAGCCCCGTTCGAGCAGTGCCTCGCTCAGGGCTCGCCCGAGTCCCCGTGAGGCTCCGGTGACGATGGCTGTCGGCATGGCATCTCCCCTCGATTTAACAAGTCTGATCTTGCTATTTCCTGGTGAGGCTGTCAAGCGACCAAACGAAGCCCGTGACTATTACAGGCTATTGACAGAAGAACTAGTCCCATCTTTTTGCGCTATCGATTTGGCTCTCACGTTCCTTTCAGGCTGGAGCGGGCATTGTTTCCATGGGCGAACTCGGTGTCACGGTTTCGAAATCTCGATCTCGGGTTCGCCGTTATTTTCACCATTTGCTATCGACCAGAGCGGGTCTTATATCTACTCTGGCCCTCCAAGGTACGGGGAAGGGCGGGATTCACATGGGTCATCACGGTCCAGGCGGGCTCACGGCGAGGCAGAGGCTGACAACCCTCTTCGCGTTGCTGATGCTCATCGGCACGAGCACATTTCTGATCGGCGGAGGTGCGGCTCGCGCCGCCACCAGCTTGGCCGGTAGCCCGTTCGACGGCACCGACGGCACGGCCGACGTGGGCGTGACGTTCCACAACGATCAGCCGTCAGGGAGCACCGACAACATCTACGTGGGCGGAGCCAAGGAGTCCAACGCCTGCCCCCCGGTCGACAGCACGCACGCCTCGTCGCCCAAGAACGACATCCTGTCGTACGCCGTCACCTCGGGCTCGGGTTCCAACGGTCACAGCTTCCTTTACCTGGGATGGACCCGGCTCACCAACGTCGGCACCACCACGATCGAGTACGAGCTCAACCAGAGCGACGTCGGCTGCGGCAACGGAGTGAACCCGGTCCGGACTGACGATGACATCCGGATCATCTACAACTTCCACGGCGGCACGGTCGACAGCATCAAGGAGAGCACCTGGTCGGGAGGCTTCTGGTCGGCCGAGACGCTCGTCCCCTCGTCGCAGGAAGAGGCTTCGATCTCCGATCCCAGCCAGCTGTTCGGCGAGGCCGTGATCGACCTCACCGTGGCCGGCGTGTTCGAGCAGGACAGTTGCACCACGTTCGCCGGGGCCTTCGCTCGCAGCCGCAGCTCTTCGGGCTCGACGGGTAATGAGCTCAAGGACCTCGTCCTGCCGACCGGCGAGTCGATCTCGAATTGCGGCTCGGTCAGCATGCACAAGACGGACGACAACCTCAATGACCTGCCGGGCGCCTCGTTCGGCCTCTACACCGATCAAGCCCACACCACCCTGGCCGCCGACGTGACGGGCGACAACCCCTGCACCACGGACGCCAGCGGCAACTGCTCGTGGACCGACGTCCAGCCGGGCACGTACTACGTGCACGAGGTGGCCCCTGCTCCTGTCGGGTACGGCCTCGACGACACCACGGCCACCGTCGTCGTCACCGCCGGCGAAAACACCGCCGTCGACAACGACTTCGTCGACCCGCGCGACGTCGGCCGCATCCGGATCTTCAAGGCCCTCGAGGATCAGGACGGCGACCCGGTGCAACCGGCGTCCCCCGCCGACCTGAACGGCGCGTCCTTCACGGTCCTCAACGCCAGTGACAGCTCTCAAGCCAAGCTCTGGAGTGACGGATCCGATGCCGGCTGCACCATCGACAACGGGAACGGCTACTGCGACGTGGGTCCGCTCGCCACCGGCGACTACATCGTCCACGAGACAGCGGCGCCGCCCGGAACCGGCCTCACTGCTCCCGACGCCAACGTCACCGTTCACGCCGGCCAGGAGGGCGCCGACGAGGTCACCATGACCAACCTCAACGTGGGGACTCCTGACATCAAGGTCGAGAAGAGCGGTCCCACGGTGGCCCACGAGGGTGACAAGGTCACCTACAGCTTCAAGGTGACCAACACCGGCAACGTGACCCTGACGAACATCACTGTCACCGACGACGTCCTCGGTGAGATCGGCACGATCGACTCGCTGCTGCCCGGCGCGTTCGAGACCTTGACGAAGGACTACACGATCCCGTCCGGCTCGACCGACGACATCGTGAACACGGCGACGGCGTGCGGGACCGATGCCCTCGAGACCGAGGTGTGCGACACCGACGTGCACACCCTCGACCCCATCCACCCGGCGATCACCATCGACAAGACGGCGAGCAACGAGACGCCGCATGTCGGTGACACGGTGACCTTCACCTACGTGGTGACCAACACGGGCGACACCACCCTCTACAACGTTGTGGTGACCGACGACATCCTCGGTGTCATCGGCGACCCCGTCGCCTCGCTCGACCCAGGTCACACCGCCACCGTCACCAAGTCAGTGGTCGTCGACGAGGGCACGCCGCTCACCAACGTCGGTACGGCCACCGGCAAGGACATCCTCGACAAGCAGGTCAGCGACACCGACCCGGCCACCATCCAGGTCGTGGCCGGCCTGGTGATCACCAAGAACCCCGACCTGGCCAGGACGGGCGCGTCGATCACCCTCGAGCTCCAGTGGGCCGCCGGTCTGATGGTGCTCGGCATCGTGCTGACCGTGGCCAGCCGGCGTCGCCAGGAGCAGCAAGGCATCAAGTAGCAGCCATCTGGGTATCCGGGTCGAAGGGGCGCCTGCGGGGGCGCCCCTTCGACGCGTTCGGATTCACCACTTTGCCCCGGGCCGCGGCTATGGTCCCCTCCGAGCCCTCAAGCTGTTCTTGGGGGCTTGTGTATTTCGGGGGGGCTGGCTTCCCGGGAGGAGAGTTTTGTCTGTTCTGTTGCGCCCGCAAACCAAGCGGGCCGGTCGGTTGCTGCTGGCACCGGCCCTCACCCTCACCCTGCTGGCGACCGTGCTCGCCGGCCCGGCCAGCGCCTCTGAGTCGGGCGACATGATCGCCAAGACCAACGCCTCGAGATCGAGCCACGGCCTCGGGGCCCTGGCCGCCCACGCCGAGCTCATGAACAAAGCCCAGGGCTGGGCCAACTACATGGCCGCCCACCACACCCTGGCTCACTCCAACTACAGCAGCGGGGTGTCAGCCAACTGGTCGAAGATGGGCGAGAACGTGGGCAAGGGCTACGACACGACGAGCGTCCACAACTCGTTCATGAACTCGTCACCCCACCGGGCCAACATCCTCGACGGCGCCTACAACTACATCGGCGTCGGCGTGGCCCACAGCAGTGACGGCTTCATCTACGTCGACGAGATCTTCATGCGGGCCGGTGGCGCCGTCGCTGCCCCCGCCCCGCCTCGGGTCTCGACGCCCCGGGTCTCCCGGTCCTACGCCCGGCCGCGGGTGGCACCGGCGCCCACGCCGGCCGCCGCGCCGGCCCCGCCTCCCCCACCGCCTCCGCCCCCGCAACCAACGCGCTGGCTGATCCGGTCGTTGACGCTGACATCGGGCTCCAGCCTGGGCTAACACTCCACCCATGAGGGTGGAGGCCGTCGAGCTGCGCACGATTCGCCTGCCCCTGGTCGCGCCCTTCCGCACCGGCGGCGGATCGCTCACCGAACGCCCGCTCGTCACGGTGCGCGTGCTGACCACCGAGGGTGAGGGTTGGGGTGAGTGCGCCGCCCTTCCCGAGCCGACCTACACCGCCGAGCACGTGACCGGGGCGAGGGCCGTCTTGCGCGATCACCTCGTCCCCCGCCTCGTCGGCGTCGATCTCGACGGCCCCGAGTCGGTAGCCGAGTGCCTCCGGGCCGTCGTCGGCCACCCCATGGCCACGGCCGCCCTCGAGTTGGCGGTGCTCGACGCCCACCTGGGCGCGGTCGGCGCGAGCCTGGCCCGCGCCCTCGGGGGCACGGCGACGACGGTGCCCTCGGGTGTGGCCGTCGGCCTCTTCGACGACGTGAGCCGGCTGGTCGACACGGTGGCCGCCTTCGTCGAGCAGGGCTACCGGCGGGTGAAGTTGAAGGTCGAGCCGGGATGGGACACCAAGCCCGTCGCCGCGGTGCGCGAGCGCTGGCCCGACCTGGCCCTGCAGGTCGACGCCAACGGGGCCTACGCGGGAGGTGACGCCGGAGCCCTCGACGGCCTCGACCACCTCGGTCTCCTGCTCATCGAGCAGCCGCTCGCCACCGACGATCTCTTGGGTCATGCCGCGCTGGCCCGAGTTCTGCGGACCCCGATCTGCCTCGATGAGTCGATCTCGTCCGACGCCACCTTGGCCGTTGCCCTGGCCCTCGGCTCATGCTCGGTCGTCAACCTGAAGGCGGGACGGGTCGGGGGCTACCTGGCCGCCCGGCGCCTGGCCGAGCAGTGCCAGTCGGCCGGCGTCGCCGTGTGGTGCGGCGGCATGATCGAGAGCGGCATCGGGCGGGCGGCCAACCTGGCGCTGGCGTCCCACCCCGCCTTCACCCTCGCCGGTGACCTGTCGGCATCGCGCCGCTTCTTCGCACGCGACGTGGTGACCGAGCCC
The DNA here is from genome assembly GCA_030838265.1 of Actinomycetota bacterium. Classification (GTDB taxonomy): domain Bacteria; phylum Actinomycetota; class Acidimicrobiia; order Acidimicrobiales; family BP-101; genus BP-101. The sequence goes on from JAUTXA010000189.1 coordinate 12,739, forward strand.
GCCGTCCTCAACACCGACGGCACCATCGACGTGCCCGCCGGTCCTGGCCTCGGTGTCACCATCGACGCCGCCTCCCTCGCCGCCGTCACCGAGAGCGTCGAGCTCGTGGCCGCCGGGGACTGAGGCGGCGCGGTGGACGAGCAGACGGTGGCCATCTACGAGGAGGTGGCCCCGCGCTACGCCTCGGCCCGTGAGCCCCGGCGCCGGAGCGAGGCGAGCGCGTTCGGCGCCGCCATCCCAGCCGGAGCGGTCCGGGCCGACCTGGGCTGCGGGGCGGGCCGCTACACCGCCGACCTCGGCCACCCCACGCTCGCCGTCGATGCGGCGCGAGCCATGCTCGAGGTGACCCGCTCGGTGGCGGCCGGGGCCTGGCTGGTGCAGGCCGACCTGGAGGCGCTGCCCCTGCGCGACCGCGCCCTCGGTGGGGCGTGGGCCAGCATGGCGTACCACCACCTGCCACGCGATCGGATGCCGCTGGCCTTGGCCGAGCTCCACCGATCGCTGGCCGTCGGGGCGGCGGTTGACCTGACGGTGATCTCGGGCGACTACGAGGGGACCGACCTTCCCCACGACGACTTTCCCGGCCGCTACTTCCGAGCGTGGAGCCGACCCCAGATGGCCGACGTGGTGATCGGCGCCGGCTTCGAGATCGGCGAGATCGGCGAGTTCGGCCCCGCCGAGACCGGCACCCTCGGCGTGCAGATGACCAGGGCGCGCACCCTGGCCGACACCGTCGGGCCGGGCCTGCGAGTGCTGATGTGCGGCCTGAACCCCAGCGTCTACTCCGCCGACGCCGGCCACGGCTTTGCCCGACCCGGGAACCGCTTCTGGCCCGCTGCCCTCGAGGCCGGACTGGTCAGCGCGGTCCACGACCCTCGCCACGCCTTGCTGGTAGACGGCGTGGGGATGACCGACCTGGTGAAGCGGGCCACACCCGGCTCGGCTGTCCTGACCGCTGCCGAGTACCGCGAGGGCTTGGGCCGGGTCGAGCGCCTGGTGGCCTGGCTCCGCCCGTCCGTCGTCTGCTTCGTGGGGATGGAGGGGTGGCGCAAGGGAGGGCACCCCGGGGCTGGCCTCGGTGTGCAGCCCGAGCCCTTCGGCGGCTCCGTCGCCTACGTCATGCCTTCGACCAGCGGCCGGAACGCCCACGCCAGCAAGGCCGAGCTGGTCGACCACTTCGGCCAGGTCGGCGCCCTCGCTTCGTCCGCCTAGTTGATGGCCTTGTCGCGACCTTCCCAGTAGGGAGCGCGCATCTTGAACTTCTGGAGCTTGCCCGTCGCGGTGCGGGTCAGGGCGTCGCGGATCTCGATCGAGGTCGGGCACTTGAAGTGGGCCAGACGGCCCCGGCTGAACTCGATGATCTCGGCCTCGGTCGCAGTGGCGCCCTCCTTCAGGACCACAAGGGCCTTCACCGTCTCGCCCCACTTCTCGTCGGGGACCCCGATGACGCAAGCCTCGGCGACGGCAGGGTGCTGGTAGAGAGCGTCTTCGACCTCGATCGACGAGACGTTCTCGCCCCCGCTGATGATCACGTCCTTCTTGCGGTCGGCGATGACGACGTAGGGACCGTCGAGGAAGCCGCCGTCACCGGTGTGGAACCAGCCGTCGCGGATGGCCTTGGCCGTCTCGTCGGGCTGCTCCCAGTAGCCGGCGAAGACGTGGTTGGCGCGGGCCAGCACCTCGCCCTCGCCGTCGACGGCCATCTTCACGCCGATTCCCGGGACACCGGCCCGGGCCAGGAGCTGGGCCCGCTCGCCGGAGGGCAGCCCATCCCACTCCGCCGGGGCCCGGTTCATGGTGAGGAAGGGCGACGTCTCGGTCAGGCCGTAGATCTGGATGAACTCCCAGCCCAGCTCGGTCTCGACCCGCTCGATGGTCTTCGAGGGCGGAGGGGCCCCGGCCACGATCATGCGCACCCGCTGGCGACCGGGGATCTCGTCGCCCCGGGCCCGCCGCTGCTCGGCGGCGTCGAGGATGGCGGCCACCACGGCGGGGGCGCCGCAGAGCAGGGTGACGCCGTGCTCGTCGACGCGGCGGAGGATGTCCTCGCCGTCGACCTTGCGCAGCACCACCTGCTTGACCCCCATCGAGGTGACGGCGTAGGGCATGCCCCATCCGTTGCAGTGGAACATGGGCAGGGTGTGAAGGTAGACGTCGCGGTCGGTGACGCCGGCGTGCCAGCCGAAGGTCACGGCGTTGAGCCACAGGTTGCGATGGGTGAGCTGCACGCCCTTGGGACGGGCCGTCGTCCCCGACGTGTAGTTGATGCTGGCGGTGGCCTCCTCGTCCGGGTCGACCCAGCGCTCGGGATCGCGGGTGGCCGGCGCGAACAGCTCGGCGTCGGCCACGCCGTCGAGGAGGATGCGGTGCTTGGCCTGCACCGCGGACAAGGTGGCGTCGAGCTCGGGGTCGAGCAGCAGGACAGTCGCCCCCGAGTGCTCGATGATGTAGCTGACCTCGTCGGGGTTCAGCCTGAAGTTGACGGGGACGAGGATGCGGCCGAAGCCACTGACGCCGTAGAAGGCGGTGACGAAGCGCGCCGCGTTGGGGCTGACGATGGCGACCCGCGCGCCGGGCCCGACGCCGAGGTCGTCGAGGGCCGCGGCCATGCCGCGAGCCCGCTGATGGAGCTGGCCGTAGGTCATCGACCCGAAGGATCCGGGTGTCGTGGGCTCGTCGACCACGGCGACGCGGTCGGGGTACACCAGGGCCGCTCGCTCCAAGAAGTCACCCACCGTCAGCGGTACGCGCACGACCCGCCCTCCTCCTGCTAGACCAGTGGCCCGACGGTAGCGCCTGGGTCCTGGGGCCCTCTGCGTGCTACAGTTAGCACTCCGCTTGCAGTCGTATGTTTAGAGGCGCGGCGAGCGTGGAAGGACCCTGGGGGCCTTCTCCCGACCCGAAAGGGAACTACGTCATGGATCGTCTGAAACGTCCGTTGCTGGCAGTGTTCATGTTCGTGGGCGCCAGCATCGTGCCCGCCCACCCGCCACACGTTGCGGTGGCGGCAGCCGCGGCCTCCAAGGACCGCACCGCCGTCACCCTTTCCCCGTTCGATAGCGCCACAATCCAGCTCGCCGTGGCCGAGCGCACGCCGCACATCCAAGTCAGCCGCAGCGAGCCTGCTCCCCGGGTCCGCATCCGTCCCGTCTCCGTCACCCCCAAGCCCCGCCCCGCCCGCGTCGCACCGACGGGCGACATCTGGGGCCGGTTGGCCGCCTGCGAATCCGGCGGCAACACCCGAGCCGTCGGCGGCGGGGGTCGCTACTTCGGTGCCTTTCAGTTCACCCTCGGCAGCTGGCAGCGAGCCGGCCAGACCGGGAACCCGATCGACTACCCCTACGAGGTCCAGCTGACCGCTGCTCAGCGCCTCCAATCGATGTCGGGATGGGGCCAGTGGCCCGTGTGCGCCAGGCGCCTCGGTCTCTACTGACCCTCTGACCGCAACCACTCGCGCGTTTTGTTCGGCCCTAGAGGTCCCGGTCGCTGAGGAACTGGCTGAGGGCGGCCAGGCGGTCGTCCCAGCCGGCGCCCACCTCGGCCATCCAGTCCATGGCCCCAGCCATGGGAGCCGGGGTGAGGCGGTAGCGCATCTCGCGGCCCTCGCGGTCGCCGACCACCAGGCCGGCCTGGCTAAGCGCTTGCAGGTGCTTCACCACGGCCTGGCGGCTGACGGTGAAGTCACCCGCCAGCTCGGTGGCCGTCGCCGGGCCGGAGCGGGCCAGGGCCTGCACCACCTGGCGTCGGGTGGCATCGGCCAGGGCGCTGAACACGGCGTCGGGGTCGTCGGCGGGGCTCATCGGGATGCCACCAGGAGGCCGGCGCCGGCCTGAGGCCCGAGGCCCAACGGCGTCTCGACGATCGCCAGGACGGTCCCGGCCCCCACCGGTTCGATCGTGATCTCGACGCGGGTGGCCCCGTCCGCTGCTCGACCCAGCGGCCACCAGCGGAAGACGAGGCGGCGCCCCTCGTCGACCTCCTCGACCAGGCCGTGGCGGTGACTCCCGTCGTGACCACGGAAGCGAGCGGGGCCGCCGGCTCGCAGCTCGAGGTCGACGTCGGCCCCGAACCAGGCCGACAGCTGGCGGCTGTCGGTCACGGCCTCCCACACCGCGGCGGGGGGCGCGGCCAGCTCGATTCGGCGCTCGACAGGCCCGGAGGGTGACATCGCAACCCCATGGTTGCACATGGCCAGCGACGCTGCCTACCATCTGCAAACGTCAAGTTGCACGTCAGGAGCCACGCCCATGTCGAGCTATCTCGTCCCCACCGTCCTCGAGCAGACCCAGCGCGGCGAGCGGGCCTATGACATCTACAGCCGGCTGCTCAAGGA
>JAUTXA010000231.1 GCA_030838265.1 Actinomycetota bacterium
CGTCAATGCCGTCCTGAGTCTGCTCCCGCTCTTCGCCGCCACCTTCTTCTACCTGGGCTTCTCGCCGCCGGCCTGGCTGCGCCTGCTGTGGCGCCGTCAAGAGGACGCCGGCTTCCAGGACGTGCAGAAGGCCCTCATGGTGGCGGTAAACGTCCAAGACGTGGCCCAGGCGCTGCTGCCTCAGATCGCCAGCATGTGCGGAGGCCAGGGTGCCCTTCTCCTCGACCAGAGCGGCGAGGTCGTGGCCAGTCACGCCATGAGTGTCGAGCAACAGCGGGCGGTGGCCGCCGCGGTCGTCGCCGCGGCCTCGCCGGTGCGCATGGTCGAGGCCGGGCCGCGACTGCTGGCCCTACCCCTCCAGTCGGGCTGGCTGGCCGTCGAGCTCAGCGCCTACACCCCGCTCTTCGGCGAGGAAGAGGTGCGACTTATGGAGGCCCTCGGGGTCTTCGCCGACCTCGCCCTCCAGCGCATCGACCTGTTCGAGCGCGAGCGGCTGGCTCGGGAGGAGGCGGAGCGGGCCAACACCGAGATGGAGACGCTCGTCTACGGCGTGTCCCACGATCTGAAGAGCCCGATCATCTCGCTGCTCGGATATATCGAGTACCTGAAGATCGACTACGGCGACGCCATCACCGGCGAGGGCCAGCGCTACATCGAGCGCATGACAGCCAGCGCCCTCTACATGCAGGACCTGATCCAGGATCTGCTCGAGCTCTCCCGCATCGGCCGGGTCCAGACCGAGGCCGAGCCCGTCGACCTCAACCTGCTGATCGACGAGATCGCCTCGCAGGTGCGGGTGACACACCCCTCGTTGACGATCGACGCGACCGGCCTCCCCGTGATCCAGATGAATCCGGTGCGGGCCCGGCAGCTGTTCACCAACGTGATCGAGAACGCGGCGCGCCACGGCGGACGCGACGACGTCACCATTCGCATCCGGGGGCAACAGACACCGACCGAGACCACCGTCTCGGTCGCCGACAACGGTGCCGGCATCCCCGAGCCGTATCGGGAGAAGGTCTTCGGCGTGTTCGAGCGCCTGGCCGGCCCGACCGACACCGGGGGGACAGGCATGGGCCTGGCGGTCTGTCGCAAGATCGTCGAGCAGCTTGGTGGCACGATCAATGCCGTCGAGGCCGCCACCGGTGCCGACATCCGCATCACCGTCCCCCGCTCGCGAGTCCTTCCCGACTCGCCCGTCGCACGATCACTGGAGACCACCTCGTAATGAGCAAGGCCGTTCGCATCCTCGTCGCTGATGACAACGAGGACCATCGATTCCTCACCGTGCGGGCCCTGCGCGACGTCGAGGGGGTGGTCCTCGAGGTCGAGACGGTCAGCGACGGTGAGGAAGCTCTCGACTACGTCTACAAGCGCGGTCGTTACGAGGGCAGCGCCCGTCCCCACCTGATCCTCCTCGACCTCAAGATGCCGAAGGTAAACGGCCTCGAGGTGCTCGAGAAGGTGAAGGGCGACCCTCTCCTTCGTTCCATCCCCACGGTGGTGCTGACCAGCTCAGAACGACCCGAGGACATCGACGAGACCTATCGGCTCGGCGGCAACTCCTACGTGACCAAGCCGGTGAGCATGGCGGGCCTGCGAGAGGGTCTCCAAGGGGTGAGCGCCTACTGGACACGGCTGGCCTCTCTGCCCGACGGCGCGGAGTGACGTGACGATCGTGATGGGAACTTCGACGGCGGTCGTCTCGATCTTGGTAGTTGAGGACAACGAGGATCATCGCCACCTGATCGAGCGGCGCCTGACCGACAACGGTTACCGCGTGCGCACCGCCGGCAGTGGCGCCGAAGCTATCGAGATGCTCGACGGCATCGACATCGTGCTGCTCGACTACCGCCTGCCCGGGATGACGGGGCTCGATGCCCTGGCCGCCATCCAGGAGGTCGGCGGCCCGTCGGTCGTCATGGTGACGGGCATGGGGTCGGAGAGCATCGCCGTCGAGGCCATGCGGGCCGGCGCCATCGACTACGTCGTCAAGAACGACACCTATCTGCAGTCGATGCCCCAGATCGTGGAGCGGGCCTGGCGCCATCACGACCTGGCCCGGCGGGCGGACGAGCTGCAGCGCCTGGCCCTTCTCGTCACGTCGGCCTCCGATCGGACGACCACCTTCTCGGCCGTCGTGAGCGGCGCCCGGCGCCTGCTGCGGGCCGACACCGCCGCTCTGTTCGTGGCCGGTCCCGATGGCCTGGCGCTGGAAGCCGTCGACGGGGCCGAGATCGCCGACCCGGCCGGGGTGCAGGTGTCGCTGGCCGCCATGCTGGCCAAGGGCGACGAGGTGGTGAGCGAGGTCGACGAGAGCGGCACCCGGCTGCTCGTGGCTCTCCCCGCCCGCGACGGCGGACCGCTCGGGGCCTTGGCCCTGCTGTCCCACGTCCCCCGCAACCACCCGGCCGAGGAGATCTCGCTGGCTGCCACCTTTGCCTCGTTCGCGGGCTTGGCCCTCGGCAACCTCCACCGCCTCGAGCTCGAGCGCGAGCTCGTGACTGAGCTGCGGTCGATGCTCGAGTTGCGCCAGGAGTTCGTGGCCGGCGTGTCCCACGAGCTGCGGACTCCCCTCACCTGCATCAACGGCTTCTCGTCGACCCTCGCCGCGCACTGGGAGGCCATCGGCGAGGACGACAAGCGTGACTTCGTCGAGAAGATTCGCCACCACGGCGAGGAGCTCGAAGGCCTGGTCGAGCGCTTCCTCGACTACGCGTCGCTCGAGGCCGGGCGCCTCCAGGCCAACCTCATCAGCCTTGACATCAGGGAGGAGGTCGAGGCGGCCGTCGAATACCTCGCGCCCTTGGTCGACGGGCGCACGGTGAAGATCACCGGTGATCACATCCTGGTCGACGCCGACCCCTCGCTGGTGCGCAGCACGTTGTCGAACCTGATCTCCAACGCCGTGAAGTACTCCGAGGCCGGTACCGCGGTGAGCGTGGCCATCGTCGACAACGCCGATGGTGTGGCCACGGTCGAGGTGACCGACCACGGCATCGGCCTGGCTCGTGACGAAGCGGAGCGGGTGTTCGACGCCTTCTGGCGGGCCCGGCGTGGGGTCCACCGGTTGCGGGGCACGGGCATTGGCCTGGCGCTGGTGAAGGAGTACGTGCGGTTGATGGGCGGGACGGTGCGGGTGCGGTCAGCTCCCGATGCCGGCTCGACCTTCAGCTTCACCCTGCCCCGCCACCGCGTCGACATGAGCGCCTGAGCCTTCGGCCAACTCGCTGTCGTCCCCGCCGTTGTACTGGGTGTTGTAGAGCTCGGCGTAGAGGCCGTCGGCGTCGAGGAGCTCGGTGTGCGTCCCCCGCTCGACGATCTTGCCCGCCTCGACGACGAGGATCTGGTCGGCGGCCTGAATGGTCGAGAGGCGGTGGGCGATGACCACCGAGGTGCGGCCGGCGAGGGCGGTCGCCAGGGCTTGCTGGATGAGGGCCTCGTTCTCGGAGTCGAGGTGCGACGTGGCCTCGTCGAGGATGACGATGGCGGGGCGCTTCAACAGCACCCGGGCGATGGCCAAGCGCTGCTTCTCGCCTCCCGAGAGGCGGTAGCCCCGCTCGCCGACCACCGTGTCGTAGCCCTCGGGCAGGCTGGCGATCACGTCGTGGATGCGGGCCGCCTGGCAAGCCGCGATCAGATCGTCGTCGGTGGCGCCGGGGCGGGCGTAGCGCAGGTTGGCGGCGATGGAGTCGTGGAACAGGTGCGGGTCTTGGGGGACGACGCCGATGGCATCGGCCAGGCTCTGCAGGGTCACGTCGCGCACGTCGTGGTTGTCGAGGCGCACCGACCCGGCCGTCACGTCGTAGAGGCGCGACAACAGCGAGGTGAGGGTTGTCTTGCCTGCGCCCGACGGGCCGACCAAGGCGATCATGTGACCGGGCTCGGCCCGGAACGACACGCCCCGCAGGATCCAGTCCGACGGCTCGGTGCCGGGGACGCTGCCCTCGGTCTCGAGGGAGGCGACGGCATAGGTGGACGGGGCGGGGAAGCGGAACCACACGTCCTCGACGTCGATGGTGCCGGCGCCGACCGGGGCGAGGGCGGTGGCGCCCTCCTTCTCCGTCAACGGGCGGGGGGCGTCGAGCACCTCGAAGACCCGCTCGAACGAGACGAGGGCGGTGAGCAGGTCGGTGCGGGCGCTGGCCAGATCGGTGAGCGGTGAGTAGAGCTTGGTGACGTAGGCAGCCAGAGCGACGAGAGCACCCAGCTTCAGCGACCCGTTGATCACGCTGCGGGCCCCGAGCAGGTAGACCGCCGCCGTGCCGAACGAGCCCATGAGGGCCAGGGCCCCGTAGTAGGTGCGGGCCGTCATGGCCAGCGAGATGCCGGTGTCCCGGACGTCGCCGGCCCGGTGGGCGAACTCGGCGCTCTCGGCGTCGGGCCGTCCGAAGAGCTTGACCAGCAGGGCACCGGAGACGTTGAAGCGCTCAGTCATCGTCGTCGTCATGGTGGCGTTGAGGCCCATCCGGTGGCGGGAGAGGGCAGCCAGTCGCCGGCCCAGCTTGCGGTCGAGGACGATGATGGCGGGGAGGATCATCAGCGAGGCCAGGGTCACCTTCCAGCTCAGCAGCAGCATGACGGTGAGCGTCATCCCCAGGGCGAAGACATCGGAGGTCACGGTGGCCAGCGTCGTGACGGTGCCCTGGGCCCCGATGACGTCGTTGTTCATGCGGCTCAGCAGGGCGCCCGTCTGGGTGCGGGTGAAGAAGGCGATGGGCATCTTCTGCACGTGGTCGTAGAGGGCGGCCCGCAGGTCGAAGATGAGTCCCTCGCCGATGACCGAGCCGAAGTAGCGGTTGATGAGGCCCAGGCCCGTCATGGCCACGGCCACCACGATGGCGGCGACGAACAAGAGGGTGACGCTGCGCTGGCTGCGGGCGGGGATGGCGTGGTCGATGAGCTGCTTGAAGATCAGGGGCGGCACCACGCCGGCGACGGCGCTCAGGATGATGGTGCCGAGGTAGATCCCGATGCGCAGGTGGTAGTGCCGGGCGAACTGCCAGGCCCGCTTGAGGGTGCCGCGGTCGATGGCGGCCTTCTTCAGGGCCTCCGGGTCAAGCGACTGGCTGTAGCGCATGCGGTACATCGCACTCCTGGGGAACATGTCGAACTCCCGAGGGATTCCGGGGGGCAGTCGAGGCTACTCGCCCGCGCTGGTCGGTACCCTCCCTAAGGTGGGATCGGCTGTCATCGGCGTGCCGCGCGTGGGAGCTCGTCGAGGCTGGCTGGCCGCGACCCTCGCCCTCACCGTCGGGGCCTTCATCGCGGCCATCGCCCTCGCCCCCGCCGGCGACCGCTCGGCCGACGGGTTCTTGGCCTGGCTGCTCTTCGTGGGGTCATCGGCCCACGTGGCCGCCACCGGCTGGCTCTATGCCCTGCCCGAGGTCCGCTGGTACGCCAAGCGCCGGCCGTTTCGCTACATCTGGGTGCCGGTGTCGCTGGTCGTCGCGTCGGCCGGCGCGGCCGCCGTTCTCTCACCGTCGCGGTTGCTGTGGGCCTTGCTCGCGTACTTCGCCTGGCAGTTCTTCCACTTCCAGAAGCAGAACCTGGGCCTGGCGGCGCTGGCCGGATCGGCGTGGAAGGCAGCGTCGCTCACGGCGCACGAGCGGTGGGCCCTGGTCTCGTCGGGGATCGCCGGGATCGCCGGCCTCATCTCCCATCCCCACCTCCTGCAGCTCGGCATAAGCCTGAAGCTCGACGTCGTGTTCGCGGTGGCGGGCGCCGCCTTCGCCGTCTCGGTCACCGGCGGTTTGCTGCTCTTGTCGCGCCGCGCCGCGGCCGATCGCCCCGCCGCCTTCACGGCGGTCTATGCCGTCTCGCTGCTGTTCTTCGCGCCGGTCTTCATCTTCTCGTCGCCCTATGCAGCCGTCGGCGGGATCACCGTGGCCCATGGGCTGCAGTACCTGCTCCTCGTCGCGCTCATCGCCGGCAGCGATGACGATCGGTCCGGCCGGGTCGTCGGGCTGGTGGTGCTGGCCAACGTGGCCCTGCTCGGCGGCCTGGCGCTGAACCGCACGTCGCATCTGCACGATGCGGGCCCGGCGCTACGCGCCCTGTACGGCGCCTACCTCGGGGTCGTCATGGCGCACTTTGTCATCGACGCCGGCTTCTGGCGGTTGCGCGACGAGTTCCCGCGCCGCTTCCTGGCCAGGAAGCTGCCCTACCTGGTTGGTCAGAAGCCGCCGCAGTGACCGGCGGCGCTGGCGCCGGCGGCCGTGCTGAACATGACCATCAGGGCGATGGTGAGACCGGTGACGAGCAGCAGGAGGACGAGCTTGCGCCGGTTCGACATGCGGCCCCAGGGCGACGTCGGCGCCGCGCGGTAGAGGCCGTCCCACGGCTCGTCGAGCATCGCAGTGATTGCGGCCGAGGCTGCGGCCACTTCCTCGCCGTCGAGCCGGCCCTCATGCACAAGGTCCTCGAAGGCGGCGTCGTCGATCGCCGTCCACTGCTCGTCGAAGATCTTGCTCACGACTCCGAGCGTAGAACAGGGAGAGTGGTGGTGCGAGACAAATCGGACGCTCTCTCCTCAGCCCACCTCAGGACGAAAGAAAGAGCGCCGGTCAGTTGACCGACGCTCTTTCTCTGGTGGGTTCGAATGAGAACCACCTGGCGGAGGGGGTGGGATTTGAACCCACGGTGAGGTTGCCCCCACAACGGTTTTCGAGACCGTCCGATTCGGCCGCTCTCGCACCCCTCCTTGCGGAGGTGAAGGTTACAGGCCGGCCGGCGCGCGCAGTCCGGCGAAGAACTGGCTGAGGATGGCGCCGCACTCGGCCGCCCGCACCCCAGCCGTCAGGGGCACCTCGTGGTTGAGGCGCGGGTCGCAGCACACGTTGTAGAGCGACCCGCACGCGCCGGCCTTGGGGTCGGGGGCGCCGAAGACGATCCGGCCCAGGCGAGCGTTCACCGCCGCCCCCGCGCACATGAGGCAGGGCTCGAGGGTCACGACGAGGGTCACCTCCGACAGGCGCCACCGGCCCAGGGCCTGGGCCACCTCCGAGAGGACGAGCAGCTCGGCGTGGCCGGTGGGGTCGGCGCGCTGCTCGCGCACGTTGTGGGCCCGCGCCACGATCCGGCCGTCGACCAGGGCGACCGCTCCGACGGGGACGTCGCCCGAGGCGGCGGCGATGGCGGCCTCGTTGAGAGCCACGCCCATGGCTTCGTCGTCGGTCACGCCCATCACCGTATCGGGGAGGCCGGTCGCGGCCTTTGCCCCACCGGGCAGGAATCGCCGTCGGGGCCGTCGAACCTTGGGGGCAGAGATTGAGCACCGTCCGGGCGGCGCTGGGGCCGTCCGGCCGGAGACTCATACAGCCACTGGGGGTTCTGGTTGTCAGACAGGCGCCATCTCTTGGGGGTGGGCGCCCTGATGCTGTTGGCCGTGTCCCTGGTGGTCGGCTTCCAGGAGCTCTCTGGTCCGTCCGCCGTGCCCATCGGGCACCTCGTCGATCCCGCCCACCGGCCCGGCGACCAGGCCATGGCGCCGCCGCCCGACCACTTCGACGCCCCACCCGCTCCGTCGGCTGCGCCCCCGCTCGCCCTGCGCTCCCCGTTCGCCCACCTCGCCCCGGGCCCCGGCACATGGGCCGTCACCATCGGGGTCAACGACTACCCCGGCTC
>JAUTXA010000250.1 GCA_030838265.1 Actinomycetota bacterium
CTTGACGACAACGATCCGATCACAGCCGCCCCGGCCCCGCACCACGTTCGGGAGCCCGTGGAGGCGGCCCGTTGCCTGCCTCGTCGCGGCCGGCATCGGTTGGCCACCGGCGGCCCACCCCGAGAACAGAAACACCTCGCCGCTGGCCGGGCGGTAGAGGGCGGGGTCATCGTGGCCGGTACAAGACCAGTCCCCCAGGATCAGGACGTCGCCGGGCTGTCCGAGCCTATAGCGAGCCCCCTCGACCACGAGCAGCGGAGCGTGCCATGAGACCAGGGTCGAGCAACCCCGGCGCGTGACGGCACCCGAACACGGTCGGGGGACGGGGCTCGACGCGGCCGCCGGCTCGGCGCCCTGGCGGCTCACGACGGCAATCGCCGCGGCCACCACCACCACGACGGCGAGGGCGACCACCACCGGAACTCGGCGCGTCCGGTGGCTTTCACTGGCTGGGCCGATCGACGGTCGCGGAGGCCGGGGCCCGAACTCCCGTGAGGGAGCCTCGCAATCGACGACGGCCGATCGGCCATTCATGGTTGTGCGATCTGCACGAGTTCGGCCCAGCCGTCGCCCACGAGAAAGCCACGGCCGGGCTCGAAGCGGGACGGACCTCGCCGCGGCAGAGGCGTCAGCCACAGCTCGCCGTCGTGATCGAGCTGGGGGCGCAAGGCGACGCCCTGCCGCGACCGGCGCAGCTCCTTGGTCCAATGCGTGAACCCGGCCCGGAGGGCATCGGCGCGGCCGGCGGCGATGACGTGCACGTCGGGGCGTCGTGCCGCCAGCAGAGCGGCGAGCGCGCCATCGGGATCGTCGTACAGATCGGCGTCGTCGACCACCACCAGCTGGGGGCCTGGTGAGTCGGCCACCACCGACGCCACCGCAGCCAGGTCGGCGGCGTCGGTGACGAGCCGGTCGAGATGGGGGCAGTCGCGCAGCGGCGAACGGCGCAGGGCGATGCCTGTGACGGTCGCCCCACTTGCCTTGGCCACCACGGTGGCGATGGCGGTGAGGGCTGTTGACTTCCCGCTCTGGGGCGGGCCACTGACGACCGCCCCCTCTCCCTCGTGGAGACTGAAGCCGACGGGCGCCAAGGTGCGGTCGCCGATCCCCACCGGGACGAACCAGCGGTCGGGACCGAAGGTGCCGGCATCGACGATGTCGACCACCGGGACCACCTCGGGCAGGGTGGCCACCGGGGTCGGCAAGCGCGCGGGGTCGACCGCCACCGCCGCCGCGGCCGAGACCGCCGCGACCAGCGAGCCGGGCCGGGCGATCTGCACCTCGCGCCTCGTGGCCACGTCGACAGCCCGGCCGGGGACGAACGTCGGCAGGTCTCGGGGGGACAGTCCGAAAAGGGCGGCGTCGTTGCGGTCGGCCAGCCGGAACAGGAGCTTCTCGGGGACGAGGGCGGCCACCGACGACGGAACGGCGGTGGGTCGATCGGCGGTGGCGACCACGTGGATGTCGACGCCCGGCCCGTCGGCCATGAGGCGGATGAAGGCGTCGCGGTGCGAGATGCCGGCCAGGTCGTCGAAGGCGGCGTGGAACCCGCCATAGCCGTCGAGCAACACCACGATCCGGGGCCAGGCCGAGACCTCGCCCCGCGCCACCTGACGCCGGCGGTGGTCGAGCTCGTCGCTGAGCTGGCGGATGAGTCGCTCAGCGCGCTCCCGTTCGGCGGCCGTGACCACGGCGCCGCAGTGCGGCAGGTCGGCCAGGGGGGAAAGGGCACCGGTGCCGAAGTCGATGATGTACAGGTGCAGGTCGTCGGCCGCCGCTGCCGCGGCGAGGGCCAGGGCAATGGTGGTGAGGGCGGTCGTCGTGCCGCTGCCGGCCACGCCGTAGAGCAAGAGGTTGCCGCCGTCGAGGTCGATAGCGAAGGGCCGTTGGCGCTGACGGTCAGGCTCGTCGACGACCCCGATGACCGCAGCTGATTGGTGAGGTGGTCCCGTAGACGACCGGTTTCCGGGGCTGCCGGCACGCAGCTCGATCGATGACGGGAGGGGCTCGGGCCAGGGCCGGCGCATCGCCGGCAGGTCGAGCAAGCCGGCCGCGGCTCGGGCCGCCTCGACGACTCGGACGAGGTCGGTCTGGGTCTGGGCACCAGCATCGGGGGCCAGGGCCGCAGACCGTGGTGCCAACACCGGCGTGGGGTCGGGGCCGAAGTGGATGAGCTGTACGGGCAACGGGCGATCGCCCGCGGCTGGGCGCCGCGTCGCGCTGGCGAGGGCGGCCTGGAACATGGTGAGGTCGCCCGGGCCAAGGCGCAACAAGGCGCGTCCGGGGACGCGGCGGTCGATGGACGCGGCCTCGGGCGAGCCGATGACGTCGGTCGAGTCGGGCCCGTCCTGCACCCGGAGGGCAAGGCGAAGGTTGGTGTTGGCCCTGATGTTGTCGTTGACCGCGCCGGACGGGCGTTGCGTCGCCAGCAGCAGGTGCACCCCGAGCGAGCGGCCGCGCTGGGCGATGCCGACGAGGGAGTCGAGGAAGTCTGGGATGTCGGCCGCCATGGTCGCGAACTCGTCGATGACGACGAGCAACCGGGGAAGCGGAGCGCGGTGCGAGTCGGCCTGATAGGCGCCGAGGTCGGCGGCACCGGCGCTCCGCAGCTGCTCCTCGCGGTAGCGCAGCTCGGCCTCGAGGCAACGGAGGGCCCGCTGGCCAAGGTGCTCGTCGAGGTCGGTCACCATCCCCACCGTGTGGGGCAGGCCGGCGCACTCGGCGAAGGCGCTGCCGCCCTTGTAGTCGATGAGGACGAAGTTGAGGGCCTGGGGGCTCACGTTGGCGGCCAAGCCCGCGACCAGGCTCCGGAGAAGCTCGCTCTTGCCCGACCCTGTCGTGCCGGCCACCAGGCCGTGGGGTCCGTCGGCCTCGAGATCGATGACGACCGGGCCACTGGCGGTCAGGCCGATGGGGGTGGCCAAGCGCGGGGTGCGCCCCGCGGCCCCCCATCGCTGGGCCAGCTCGGGACCGTCGATCGGTCCGAGCCCGAGGAGATCGGCCAGCGCCACCGACGCGGGCAGGCCGCTCGACTCGTCGCCCATCTCAGGGTCGTCGAAGGCGGCCAGAGCCCGGGCGACCTGCCGGGCCGTCTCGACACCCATCCCGGCCACCACGAAGTCGGCGACTTGCTCACCGCCACCTGTCGATTGCAACGACGCCCGTCCGTCGCGACCCGCGCCACCGTCGAGACCCACCACGGTGGTGCAGCTCGACGGCAGCCGCTCGGGTGACGCCGCCAACACGATGGCGGACAGGCGATCGCTCGAGCCGAGGAGGTCGCGCAGCGGCGACCGCCGACCTTGGAGGTGATGCTCGCCGTCGACGATCACCAACGTCGCCGGTCGGTCGATCGACGCCAGCTGGGCGACGACGGCCACGGCATCGTCGGCCCCCGCCGCCAACAGCCGCAACCCCGACGGATCGTCGCCGGCCGCGCTGTGGGGCAGCCACGTGGCCCAGTCCCACTCTGCGACCCGGGCCGGCGAGGTGACGACGGCGATGGCCAGGTCGGCCGGCCCCGAGTCGACAGCCGCTTGCAGGGCCAGCGACCGGGCCACGGCGGCCCCGGCCTGGGCGTCGCCCGCCACTCCGACGATCTGCCCGGGTCGCACCGACACGAGCACCGGGCAGCGCTCGATCACCGAGCCGGCGGCCAAGGCGGCGTCGACCGACGCGGAACGGGCCCCGGTGCCTTCACTGACGGGCGGCGACCACCGGACAGAGCCACAGCCCAGCGAGGTGATGAGGAAATCAGGGTGACCGGGCCGCCGCTCCCAGAGCCGGCGACTCGAGTGAAGGGCGACACGACACGCGCCGTCGGCACCCGTGCCCCACGCCCGCCGACGCCGACGCTCAGCATCGCCCGCCGCGACCAGGTCGTCGGCCAGCTGGACGAGCCCGGTCGACAGGACCGCGTCGCCCTGGCGTTTCTCACGTCGCACCCGGCGCTTGTCCTCGAGCCAGTTGCCCAAGAGCATCACCGGGCTGAAGAGAGCGAAGACCGCCATCAGCGGGTTGAAGAGGACGGCCATGCCGATGCCCATGACGACGGGCGCCAGGAGTGCGGCCCACCCGAAGCGAGCACCCGGGGCGGGCTCGGCCGGCGCACCGGGAAGGCGAATCGCCGCCGGGCCCGCGACGAGGGGGGCACGGGGCGGACGGTGGTAGCCAACGGTGCCGGGCCGCGGCCCGGGCCCGAGGGCGACCGCCTCCGGGGCCGACGGCGGGCCGACCTCGAGGGCGACGGCACCAAGCTCGATGATCGCGCCCGGCGGTGCGGCGACGGGCGAGGTGGCCCATCGCCCGCCGACCCGGGTGCCGTTCACCGACCGAAGGTCGACAATGGTCAGGGCGCCGTCATGGCCCACCTCGATTCGGGCGTGACGCGGGCAGACGGTCGGTGATGGCAACCACACGCCGGCGACGGCTGCCCGGCCGACCTCGTGGCGGCCGGGCGACAGGGTCACGGCGGGGCCGGCGATCAGCCCGGCGACGACCCGCACCTCGACGGCCCCGGTCGTGGGAGGGGCCGTCGCGGTGAGGGGGTCGAGGTCGAGCGGCGGGGCGAGCCCCACGGTCATGCCGTCGAGGAGGCCGGCATCGACCACGCTCAGCTGAGGAGGAAGGTGACGGGCACCGACCCACAGGCCGTCGTCGGACACCGCGTTGATGGAGCCGGCGGCCAAGGCGGCGGCCACCTCCCCGACCGTGGTCGCCGCGCTCACGGCGACATCGACATCGACGTCGAAGTCGGTGTCGAAGTCGGTGTCGCCGACCTCGACATGACGGGAACGCAGGACGAGGCGCATCGGCTCAGCAAACGCGGGACGGACCGGCGGGAGCCGGCCGGGGGCAGGCCGCCGCCAGCTCGTCGGCTCGCACCAGCGCGGCCTGAGCGCGCAGACGCCGGGCCGTGTCGCGCAGGTCGTCAGCGCTCTGACGGAGGCGGCCTCGGTTCATCGTGAGCTCGCCGTCGAAGCGGGACGCGGCAGGGCCCATCCATGCGTCAGGGGTGGCGGCCCGCACGACGTCATCGAGGGCGCCGGGCAGCCCGCCCGCCTCGGAGTCGAGGCGGGCGGCGGCTGCGTAGAGCTCGGCGGAGGACGCCATGACGCTCAGAAGGTGGCGTCGTGGATGGCCTGCATCCGGCTGGCGACGACCTGGGCGTTGGTGGTCAGGGCGTCGTGGAGCCGGGCCAGGGCGGGGACGAAGGTGCCGTTCCAGTCCTCCCGGAACCGGTCGCTGGCCGGGCCCGTCCAGAGGGTGTCGTTGAGGCTGGACGTGATGCGGGACTGCAGCTCGGTGACGGCCTGGGCCTCGGCCTGGAACTGATGCTGCAGGGCCTGCAGCTGCTCGAGGTTGCCTCCGACCATGGTGCTCATGTGGGTCTCCTTGGTATGGGTCAGCCTGACGTCAGGGCGACATCGGTTGACACAGCAGATGGCTTCGTGGCGGATAATGACATGACAAGATATGAAATGCAACGAGAAGTTCCGAAGAGCGAGCCGGAGCGTACGATCACGGCGTGGACCGATCGGGGCTGACGGTGTCTGAGATCTTCGGCCCCACCATCCAGGGCGAAGGGCCGTCAGCGGGACGGCGGGCCGGCTTTGTGCGGCTGGGGCGCTGCAACCTGGCCTGCTCGTTCTGCGACACCCCCTACACGTGGGACTGGACGAGGTTCGACCCGGCCCAAGAGCTGAGCCGGGTCCCGGCCGGCGACCTGCTCGAGTCGGTCAAGGCCATGGACGTGCCGCTTCTCGTCATCACCGGCGGCGAGCCGCTGCTGCAGCAGCGACGTCTCCTCCCCCTGCTCGAAGCCGTGCACCGGCTGGGCATCGAGGTCGAGGTCGAGACGGCTGGCACCATCGCTCCGAATGTCCCCGATGGCCTGGTCACCCGGTGGAACGTGTCGCCCAAGCTGGCCAGCTCAGGTAACTCGTTGGCCGCCCGCTACCGACCCAAGGTCCTCGAGGCCTTCCAGGCGACGGGACGGGCCATCTTCAAGTTCGTCGTCACGGGGCCGGCCGACCTCGAGGAGATCGAAGGCATCGTGTCGCTGTCGGATCTCGAGCCCATCTGGCTGATGCCCGAGGGCACCGACGCCACCGCCATCGTCAATGGCATGCGCGCTCTCGCCCCGCACGTCATGACGCGGGGCTGGCACCTGTCGCCGCGGCTGCACATTCTCATCTGGGGCGACCGCCGGGGCGTGTGACGTGGTGTGAAGCGCTGACTAGTGCGATTGGGTCAAGTTTTCAACAACTTCGTCCGATGATTCTTGGCGTGAGGCCCGCCACCACACAGAACGACGACCTGCAGCTCCGGGCGCTGGTAGCGCTGATCGAGGCGCAGAACGAGCAGATCGAGTCCTTGCGCGGCGCCGTCGGCGCCCTCGAGGGCCGGCTGGCGCTCCGTTCCGAGCTCGACGTGATCGTCGCCCACGAGGTCCGTACCCCGCTGACCATCGTGGCCGGCTCGCTCCAGACCATGCAGCTGCTCGACCACGACGATCCGCGCTTCGCCGACCTGCTCCACCGCGCCACCCAGCAGGCCGAGCACCTGGCCGAGATCGTGAACGACCTCATGAGTCCGCAGGGCGTCGGGGGTCCGGCCGTCCATCGAACCCGACTGCAGACGATGCCGCTCGAGACCCTGGTGCAGCGCGCCGTGACCGGTGTGTCGACCCGGCTCGAGCCCGAGCGCCTGCGGTACAACCTGGCCGAGGGCTTGAAGGTGACAACGGCACCCCAGCGCCTGGTCGCCATCTTGGTCAACCTGCTCGAGAACGCCTCCCGCTACGGCGGGCGCGGACCAGTCGACGTGGGCGCCTATGTCGATTCCGAGGGCGACCTCCACCTCACCGTCGCTGACCGAGGCCCGGGCCTGCGCGGCGCCACCCCCGAGTCGCTCTTCGAGCCGTTCGTCCAAGGGCAATGCGACGGTGAGGACGCCGCCCGTCAAGGTCGGGGCGTCGGTCTCTACCTGGTGCGGATGCTGGCTCACTCGCTGGGCGGAGACGCGTCGATCGGAGAGCGCGCCGGCGGCGGCGCAGTCGTCGAGATCGTCCTGCCCCAACGCCGGGAGGCCGACGGTCTGGTCGACGACGCCAACGACGACGCCATCGACCACGGCCACGCCGCCCCCTTCGGCCAGAGCCAGACCGGCCGCCAACTCCGGTAGAAACGTGGGTGCCCATGGCACCCACGCTGCGCATCGTCGACCGGCCTGGCCCGGGGCCGCTCGTCGTGATGGTCCATGGGTCGATGGACCGGGCCGCCAGCTTCTTCAAGGCGGCCGACCACCTGCGCGACCTCCACGTCATCTTGTATGACCGCCGGGGCTACGGGCGCTCGGTCGGGGTGAGGCCTCCGCCCCGTGGCGTCGACGACCACGTCGAGGACCTGATGGCGATCGTCGACAGTCGACCGGCGGTGGTGGCCGGCCACAGCTACGGCGGGCTCGTCGGCCTGGCCGCCGGAGTGCGCCACCCCGATCTCATCCGGGCGGTGGCCGCCTTCGAGGCGCCCATGCCCTGGATGGAATGGTGGCCCAAGAACACGGCCGGCGGGGCGGTCCAGTCGGTCGTCTCGGCCACCGACGCCGGCGATGCCGCCGAGGCCTTCATGCGCCGCATGTTGGGCAACGAGCGATGGGAGTCGCTGCCCGATCGCACCCGCGAGGCTCGCCGGCGAGAGGGCCCGACGTTGGTGGCCGAGCTCACGACCATCCGACAGCCTCCGCCGCCATTCTCGACCGACGACCTCACCTTTCCGGTCGTGATCGGTCACGGCGGGCGGTCCCTCCCGCATCACCAGGACGCGGCGCGATTCCTGGCTGGCCACATCCCGCAGGCCGAGCTGGTGGTCATCGACGGCGCTCAGCACGGGGCGCACGCCAGCCACCCCGCTGCGTTCGCCGGGTTCGTCCGTCGCGCCGTCGCCCTCTCGGGGCTGCCGGCAACGTCGACAGCGGCGACCGCGCCGACCGCGCCCGCCGCGCCGGCGGACTGACGGTTAGACCGGGGTGCGCAGCGAGGCCAGGCGGTCGAGCGATTCCTCGGCCTCGGCGACAAAGCGACGCACCAGCTCGCCCGCCGGGACGAGCTCATGGATGGCGCCCGCCCCTTGACCAGCCGGGAAGAACTCCTTGTCGGGGTCGGCCTTGGTGGCCTCGTCGCCCCCGAGGTGGAAGGCGTCGTCACCCATGGCCCGTCCCACCTGGGCCGGGAAGGGCTTGAGCTCGTCGGGGTGCTCCTCGAAGTACTGGGTGTAGCCGTTGCGCACGACCCGGCAAGTCTTGCCGGTGTAGGCCCGGCTGATGACCGTCTCGTCCTCGGCGATGCGCACGAGGGTCTCCTTGTAGCCGGGCACGGCGCGGGCCTCGGGCGTGGCGATGAACCGAGTCCCGACCCAAACGCCGTCGGCACCGAGGGCGAGGGCGGCAGCCAGTCCCCGTCCATCGAAGATCCCGCCCGCCGCGACGACGGGGACGCGGTCACCAACGGCGTCGACGATCTGAGGGACGAGGGGCATGGTCGCGACCTGACCGGTGTGGCCTCCCGCCTCGGTGCCCTGGGCGACGACGATGTCGCACCCGGCCTCGACCGCGTTGACGGCGTGGCGGACCTTGCCGCACATGTTGATGACGAGGACGCCGTGGCGGTGGCACAGGTCGATGGCGTCGCGGGGCACGCCGAGGCCGGCCACGAAGACCGACGCGCCGCCGGCGATGATCTTCTCGACCTCAGCGACCATGTCGCCGACGGCCGCAGTGAGGAGGTCGACGCCAAACGGCTTGTCGGTCATCGACCGCACGGCCGCGATCTCCTGGACCATCTGGTCGCTCGGCATGGTCGAGGCGCCGAGACAGCCGAAGCCACCGGCTTCGGAGACGGCGGCGACGAGCGTCGAGTAGGAGACGCCGCCCATCCCGGCCAGCATCACGGGGTGTTCGACTCCGAGGATCTCAGTCAGGCGTGTGCGCATGACCCGCACCCTACGTCCGAGCATGAGATCGTGGGAGGTGCGCCGGCTGCGGACGCTCGGGCTCTGGACCGTCGCGGTCATCGCCGCGGCAGTGCTGGGCGCCGTTGGCGCGTGGATCCTCGACAGCCGTCGCCACGCCGGGCGAGCGATGGGCGGCATCACGGTGGCCGGCCAGCGGGTCGGGGGCCTCGACCGCGACGCCCTCAGCGACGCCCTCGCCGTCGTCGCGGCCCGGTTGGAGGGTGCCCCGGTGGTGGTCCGGGCCGGAGGGGCTGAGCTGTCGACGACGTCATCCGACCTCGGGGTCACGGTCGACGTCGACGGGACGAGGGACTCCGTCCTCCGCGTCGGTCGTTCGGGCAACCCGCTCGCCCGGTTCGCGGGCTGGCTGTCGTCGCTCGGCCACGAGCGACGGGCGCCCGTGCACCTTGGCGTCGTCACCGAGAAGGCCTTCGCCGCTGTCACCGCGGCCGACACCGCGACGGGCACCCCTGCGGTCGAGCCGTCGATCGGGGTGAAGGACGGCCACGTGGTGGCGCTCGGCGGTGCCCCGGGGAAGGGCGTCGACCCCCGTGACGTGATTGCCGCCCTACCCGAGGCGGCCCGGATGAGTGGCGGTGGCAGTGACTCCCGGATCGTGATGTCGGTCGGCCGGACGACGGTGGCACCGCGCTTCTCGCAGCGCGAGGCCACCGACTTGGCGGCGCGGGTCGAGGCGGCGACGGCTAAGCCGGTCGGCGTCGTCGCCGGCGCGACCAAGGCGACCGTGCCTACCGCGTCGCTGCGCTCGTGGGCGCGCGCCGTCCCCGGGCGATCGGCCCTTGAGCCCGCGTTCGATCCAACCGAGGCCGATGCCGGGCTCGACAAGCTCCTGCCGGGGACGGGCGAGACGGTGGTGCAGACCAAGTTCACGTTGGTCGAGGGCCACCCGACCGTCGTGCCCGGTCGGGACGGCACCGGCTGCTGCGGGCCCCGAGCGGTCGCCGCCCTGCAGAACGCGGTGTTCGCGGCGGGATCTCGCCCCGGCGCGGTCCCGGAGTCGCCCGTCACCCTTCCCCTTGAGGTCGTGCACCCTGACGTGACGGCCGCCGAGGCGGCCAGCCTCGGGATCAACGAGGTCGTCGGCACCTTCACCACCCACCACGCCGCGGGGCAGCCTCGAGTGACCAACATCCACCTCATCGCAGACCTGGCGAGGGGCGCCATCATCAAGCCGGGCGGCACCTTCTCGGTCAATGGCTACATCGGGCGCCGCACCGCGGCGCGCGGGTTCGTGAGGGCCCCCGTCATCGCCGACTCCGTCGAGTCCGAGGACATCGGCGGCGGCGTCTCGCAGTTCGCCACCACGACCTTCAACGCCGCCTTCTTCTCGGGCCTCGACTTCGGCGAGTACCAAGCCCACACCCTCTACATCTCCCGCTATCCCTACGGCCGCGAGGCGACGATGGGCTTCCCCCACCCCGACCTGCAGATCAAGAACACGACGCCCTACGGCGTGATGATCTGGACCAGCTACACCTCCACCAGCCTCACCATCACCATGTACTCGACGCACGTCGTCGATTCCTCGCAGACCGGGCAGACGAAGTCGGCGGCGGGACCTTGCACCCGGGTCAAGACCGAGCGGACGCGTCGCTACGCCGATGGCGCCACCAAGGTTGACTACGTCTATGCCACCTACCAGCCCCGAGAAGGAGTGAGCTGTTTCCGGTAGCCGGCCCGTCGGCGCGACGATTCAGACATGAAGATCCTCATCAGCGGCTCGCACGGACTCATCGGCAGTGCGCTCATCGACCGCCTGCACGCCGATGGGCACTCCACGGCTCGGCTGGTGCGGGGACAGGCCGACGTCGGCGATGTGTCATGGGACCCGGCCGGCGGAACGCTTGCGCCTGCTGCCGTCGAGGGTTTCGACGGCGTGGTCCACCTGGCCGGCGAGGGCATCGGCGAGAAGCGGTGGACGGCCGAGCAGAAGGCCAAGATCCTCGACAGCCGGGTGCAGGGCACGACGCTCCTGGCGTCGACTCTGGCCCAGCTGCCGGAGTCCGGCCGTCCGTCCGTACTCGTGAGTGCCTCGGCGGTCGGCTACTACGGCGACCGAGGCAGCGAGACCCTGACCGAGGACTCGTCATCGGGCGCCGGCTTCCTCGCCGAGGTCACCCGCCAGTGGGAGGCGTCAACTGCTGCCGCCTCCGCCGCCGGCATCCGCGTCGTGCACCTGCGGACCGGGATCGTCCTTTCGAGCAAGGGCGGCGCTCTGAAGGAGACGCTGCCCATCTTCAAGCTCGGCCTCGGGGGCCGCCTCGGGTCCGGGCGCCAGTACTGGAGCTGGATCGGGATCGACGACGAGGTCGGCGCCATCGTCCACGCCCTCACCAACGACGAAGTGCGCGGCCCCCTGAACGCCACTGCCCCCAACCCTGTGACAAACGCCGAGTTCACCAAGGCGGTGGGCAAGGCCCTGAACCGACCCGCCTTTCTGATGGTGCCCAAGGCGGCTCTGGCCGTGCGCTTCGGCTCCGAGATGGTTGGCGAGATGCTGGTCGGCGGGCAGAAGGTCCTTCCCGCCAGGCTCGAGGCCACCGGCTACAAGTTCCAGCACCCCACCCTGGCCGGCGCCCTCGCCGCCACCCTCCCCCGCCGCTAGCCCGCCCCGCCGCTAGCCCGCCCCGCCGCGACGGCGGGAGGACGGGCGGGCAGGCGGAAAGGCATCTGGGGGAGAATCTCCCGACATGAGCGACGGGATGCGGTTCGAGCGGCGGATGTCGGACATGGACGCCTTGATGTGGGGGATCGAGAAGGATCCGCTCCTCCGGTCGACCATCACCGCGGTGGCGGTCCTCGATCAGGCGCCGGACCGGGCCCGGCTGCTCGACCGGATCGAGCGGGGGACCCGTCTGGTGCCGCGGCTGCGGCAGCGAGCGATCAGCCCGCCCCTAGGTGTGGCGCCGCCGCAGTGGGTGCCCGATCCCAACTTCGACCTGAACTACCACCTGCGATTCATCAAGGCGCCGGGAGAGGGCTCGCTGCGCGACCTGCTCGACCTTGCCGCGCCCATCGCCATGCAGGGCTTCGACCGGGCCCGTCCCCTCTGGGAGTTCACTGTCATCGAAGGCCTGGCTGATGGCAAGGCGGCCCTCATCCAGAAGATCCACCACTCGGTGACCGATGGTGTGGGCGGGATCAAGATCGCCCTGATGCTCCTTGACGCCGAGCGCGATCCGGCACCGGACACCAGTGCCATGCCGCCGATCGAAGAGCCCGAGACCATCTCGCCGCTGGGACTCCTGCGCGAGGGGCTCGACCACGAGCGACGGCGGCAGCTGGGCATCGCCCGACGGGCCTTTGGGACAGCGGCCAACGTCCTGCGCGACATCCCCACAGCGGCGCGGACGACAGCCGCGACCGCGGCGTCACTCGGCCGCCTCCTCGCCCCCGCCTTCGCGCCCCTCAGCCCGATCATGGGAGCGCGCTCGCTGAGCGTCCGGTTCGACGTCATCACGGCGCCGCTGGGCGAGACCAAGGCGGCGGCCAACACGGTGGGCGGTCGCCTCAACGACGCCTTTGTCGCCGCCGTCGTCGGGGGCCTGGCCCGCTACCACGAGCGTCTGGGAGCGCCCGTCGACGCCCTGCGCATGACGATGCCCATCAACATCCGAACCGGGGACGGCGAGCTACTGGCCGGCAACCAGTTCGTTCCCGCTCGCTTCCCGGTGCCGATGACGATCACCGATCCGGCCGAGCGGATGACGGCGATCCAGGCGCTCGTAGGCGAAGCGCGCGCCGAGCCCGGCCTCGCCCTCACCGAGCCGGTGGCCGGTGTTCTCAACCGCCTTCCGACTTCAGTCACCACCCAGCTGTTCGGCGGGATGCTCAAGGGGATCGACTTCGTCACCAGCAACGTGCCCGGCGCGCCCTTCCCGGTCTTCCTGGCCGGCGGTCGGCTCGAGTCGAACTTCGCCTTCGGTCCCCTCTCGGGGGCGGCGGCCAACATCACTTTGCTGAGCTACCTCGACGACCTCCACGTCGGCGTCAACACTGATCCCGCCGCAGTCACCGAGCCTGAGCTCTTTTGCGAGTGCCTGCAAGAGGGCTTCGAAGAGATCCGCAAGCTGGCATGAGCGCGCCGAGCGCGGGGGAAGTGACAGCCGAGACGAGCGCCTTGCCCGGAGAGAGGGCGGTCAGGCGGGTGCTCGGCGCCAGCGTGGTGGTCATGATCGCCTTCTGGACGGCCTGGTACGGCCACCGGTCGCTGGTGGCCAGCGGCACGTCCCAGTCGTACTACGACTTCGAGAACGCCTTCCCCCTGGCCGACCTCTGGCTCACAACCTGTCTCTTCGCCGGATTGTGGACGCTTCCTCGCCGCCACCCGACCGCGCTGCTCTGGATACTGCTCGGCGCCGGCGGCGGCATCTACCTGTTCGCCATGGACGTGCTCTACGACATCGAGCACGGCGTGTGGTGGAAGAGCGGCGGGGGCGTTGTCGAGCTGGTGATCAACGTCGTCACCTTGACGGTGAGCTTGTTCCTGCTCCGCTGGGCCTGGCGCAACCGAGTCGCCCTGCTGGACCACGGCGACCGGTAGCCGGAAAGGCGCCGGTAGGCTCGCCGTCGTGCTCCGGGCCGATGTCGCCGTCGTGGGCGGCGGGCCGGCGGGGGCCGCGGCCGCCATCACCCTGGCTCGCGCCGGACGCGACGTCGTCCTCGTCGACCGGGCCACGTTCCCGCGCGACAAGTGTTGTGGCGACGGCCTAACGACGGGGGCTCTGCGTCACCTCGAGGCTCTCGGCCTCCGTCCCGAGTCGATCCCGTCGTGGACCGAGGTCGCCGACGTGTGGGTGCGATCCCCTTCTGGCCGCACGGTCGCCTTCCCCCTCCCTAGGGGCGCGGGCATCTATGCCGCCGTCGCCCCGCGAGTCGAGCTCGACGCCGCCCTGTTGGACGTGGCGCGCGCCGCCGGCGTCAAGGTCCACGACGGTCATGCCATGACCGCGGCGAGCGCCGACCGCGATGGGGTCACCCTCGACGTCGACGGGTTGGGCCAGCTCCGGTCCTGGTACGCCATCGGTGCCGACGGCATGTGGTCGCCATTGCGCAAGGCCCTCGGCGCCGATGAGCCCGGCTATCTGGGCGAGTGGCACGCCTTCCGTCAGTACTTCAAGCACACCGGTCCCCTCGCCCGCCGGCTCTGGGTCTGGTTCGAGCCCGACCTGTTGCCGGGGTATGCGTGGTCGTTCCCGCTCCCCGACGGCCGGGCCAACGTGGGCTACGGGATCCAAAGGCAGGCGGGCCGGCCGACCAAGACCATGAAGGAGCAGTGGCTCGACGTCTTGGGCCGTCCTCACATTCGCGACGTGCTCGGGCCGGTCGCGGAACCGGAGGCGACCCACAAGGCGTGGCCCATCCCGGCCCGCGTCCAGCGCACCCAGCTGGCGGCCGCGGGCGGGCGCGCCCTCTTCGTCGGCGACGCGGCCCGCGCCTCGGACCCGATGACGGGTGAGGGCATCGGCCAGGCCCTCGCGACGGGGATCGACGCGGCCGAGGCTGTCATCACGGCCGGAGCCCTCGCACCCACCTGGGCCGCCGCCCACTACGAGGCGACGGTGCGACGAGGTCTCGCCGTCGACAACCGCCTGGCCGACATCCTCACCCGCGGCCTCCGGCACCGCCGAGGGGCCCGCGGCGCGGTGCGCATCGCCGGCGCCACCGATTGGACGAGGCGACATTTCGCCCGCTGGCTGTTCGAGGACTACCCCCGCGCCATGCTGGCCACGCCGGCGCGCTGGCACGCCCACATGCTCTCTGGGCCCGGCGCCTACCGGACTGACAGCGGCGGAGCGGGCCGAGATCTAGAGCCCGCGTAGCCGGATTGCTGGCTGCGCCCGGTCGTGGTGGGCACAACCGCCGTTCAAGCGGCGATGTGACAGACGCGCTGCAGGGTGTGGGTCAGCTCCGTCATGAACTTGGTCTTCTGCACGAAGGCGTCGGCACCCGCGGCCATGGCCTCGTCCGACATCTCGTCGGCGACAGCCGAGAAGACCACGATCTTGGTCTCGGGCGAGCACTCCCGGATCTGGGGGATGGCCTCCATCCCGCCCATGATCGGCATCAACAGGTCGAGGACGATGGCGTCTGGGTGTTGATGGCCGACGAGGTCGACGGCCTGCCTTCCGTTGGCCGCCTCCCCCACGACTGAGAAGTGCTCGTGCTCGAGACCGAGGGTGATGCCCAACAGCGCCCGCACGTCACCTTCGTCGTCCGCCAACACCACCCGAATGGGTGCGAGAGTGCTCATGCGTGTGACCCCTCTACAGATAGGACGTTCCACCGCAACTGTCGCACGGCGACAGGGCCACGCCGCCATGGCCCTAGTGGGTCATTTGCCCCTAGTCAGCGGCCACCGACGCCGGCCGCGGTCCGGGCCTCGGCCCAGGTCTTGCCCGTCTCGATGTCGATGTCGTGGGGCAGGCCGAGGACGCGCTCGGCGATGATGTTGCGCTGCACCTCCGAAGTGCCGCCGCCGATGGTGAGGGCGGGCGAGAACAGGTAGCCGAAGGCCCACTCGCCACTCGAGGTGCCGAGCGGGCCGCGGTCGTTGAGCATCCCCTCGGCCCCGGCCAGATCCTTGGCCAGACCCATGATGTGCTGGCCGTGCTCGTCGGCGAGGGCCTTGCGGACGGAGGCTTCGGCGCCGGGTTGCTTCCCCTGGATCTTGGCCGTGACCGTCCGCAGCCGGATGAGCCGGAGGACCTCGGCCTCGATGTAGAGCTGGGCGATGCGCTGACGCAGCACCGGGTCGGCGACGCCCTTGGTGCGGGCGATGTTGATCAGGTCGTTGGCCGTCGGCCCCCGTCCCCAGAGGGCACCCTCGCCCGACAGCGACACTCGCTCGTTCCCGAGGGTGACCTTGGCCAGGCCCCATCCCTCGTTCTCGTCGCCCACCAGGTTCTCGGCCGGAATGCGGACGTCGTCGAAGAAGACCTCGTTGAAGGTGTGGACCCCAGTCATCTCGACGATGGGCCGGATCTCGATGCCCGGCGTCTCCATCGGGCAGATGAAGTACGACACGCCCTTGTGCTTCGGGGCGTCGGGGTTGGTGCGGGCGATCAGGATGCCGTACTTCGACACGTGGCCCAGCGATGTCCAGATCTTCTGACCGTTGATGACGTAGGTGTCGCCGTCGCGCACGGCCCGGGTGCCGAGGTTGGCCAGGTCGGAGCCAGCGCCCGGCTCGCTGAAGAGCTGGCACCAGATCTCGTCGCCCGAGAGCATCGAGAAGAGATAGCGCTCCTTCTGCTCCTGGGTTCCGGCGTGCAGGATGGTGGGGCCGGCCCAGCCGATGGCGATGGGGTTGGTCGGCCTGGTGATCCCGGCCCGCTTGAGCTCGTCGTCGATGATCAGCTGATGGATGGGGTCGGCGTCCTTGCCCCACGGCGCGGGCCAGTGCGGCGCCACGTAGCCGGCTTCACCCAGCTGGCGACCGGAGGGACGCGGGTTGGCCGCCAGCCAGTCGCGGACCTCGACGCGGCGCGAGTCGTCATCGCCGGGCAGGTCGAAGTCCATCGCTCAGCTCCCGCTTCCGCTTCCGAGGTGGGTGTCGAACCAGGCGAGGGTGCGCCGCCACGCGTCCTGGGCCGACGCCTCGTGGTAGTGGTCGGGGCGGGCGTCGCAGTGGAAGCCGTGGCCGGCGTCGGCGTAGCGGACGATCTCGTGGTCGACCTTGGTCTCGGCGTCGAGGGTGGTGCGCAGGGTCTCGACGTCGGGCACAGGGATCGACTCGTCGTGGTCGCCGAAGAGGCCGAGGAACGGCGTCTTCAGGTCGCCGGCTTCGCCGATCAGGGCCGGAAAGGGCCCGGGCCGCTCGTTGACGATGCCGCCGCCGTAGAAGCCGGCTGCCGCGCCCAGCTGCCTGCGCACGGCGGCGAGGAAGGCGATGCGGCCGCCGAAGCAGAAGCCGACGACGGCGACGCGCTCGGGAGGGATGCCCGCCTTGCCCAGCTGCTCGATGGACGCGTCGATGTCCATGAGCATCGAGTCATCGCCGGTGATGCCCTCGAACAGGGGGAAGACCTTCGAGAAGTCGGTATAGGGAGCGGTGCCCCCGCCAGACCGGTGGAAGATCTCTGGGGCGATGGCGTGGTAGCCGGCCTCGGCGAAGCGGCGGGTGACGCTCTGGATGTGGTGGTTCACGCCGAACACCTCTTGGATGACGACGACGCCACCCTTGGCCTCACCCTCGGCGGGAGGGACCTCGTAGATCCCCATGTCGCCGTCGGCCGTCGGGACGGTCGGGAAGTCGTTCTTCGGCGCCGCGTCGGATTCGGCGTCGGCGTTGCTCTCGGTCATTTCCCAGCTCCTTGGACGGTGGCGATCAGGGCCTGCTCCTGCTCGGGGGTCGGCGCGCCTCGCATGGGCTCCTGGGGACGGGTGCGGTCCCAGGCCAGGGTGTCGCCCGCCGTCTCGCGAATCAGGCGGTGCGTCAACCCCTGGGCGATCGCCTTGCTGCAATCGACTTGGAAGGCGCGGTCGAGCCCCAGCTTCTCGGGCAGGGCCAGCGGGAAGTGGGCCTTGGCCTCCCGCACGACTTGGTCGGGGACCCACGTGAGGGTGGCCTCGTCATCGGGGGCACCGATGTCGAGGCAGGCCTCGATCATCGACTCCATCGTCAACGGCTCACCCGGACCGACCAGGTTGTAGGGGCCGGTCAAGCCCTTCTCGATGCCGGCGATGATGAACTCGCTCAGGTCGCGAGCGTCGATGACCTGCACCGGCTGCTCGCGGCGGCCGGGGCAGGCGATGGCGCCTCCCTCCGCGGCCCGCCGGACCCAGTAGGTGAAACGGTCGGTGGGGTCGTGCGGGCCGGCGATGATGCCGGGGCGGGGGATGAACGTCTTGCCCGGGAAGGTGCTCTCGGCGGCCTGCTCGCACAGGACCTTGAGGGGCCCGTAGGTGTTGTTGTCGACGGTCTCGGTGGTGGGGTCGTCGATGGTCGACAGGCGGCTGTCCTCCGGGCTGCCGGGCTCGCCGTCGTCCGGGTACACCGACCCGGTCGAGATGAACACGTAGGAGCCCACGTTGCCGGCCAAGAGCTCGGCCGACTCCCGCACGATTCGAGGCACGTAGCCGCAGGTGTCGATGACCGCGTCCCACGTACCGCCCTTGAGGGCGCCGAGGTCACCGTCG
>JAUTXA010000253.1 GCA_030838265.1 Actinomycetota bacterium
CCGCTCGTAGCCGTCGTAGATGACGTACTGCGACGTCGTCTTGAACGGGGCCACGAAGGCCTCGCCCTCGGGCCCCGTCGGTGCCTTGGTCTCGGTGGCCGAGGCGACGGGCGCCAGCACCTTGTCGGCGTTGGACTGCACGTCGCTCAACGCCGGGCTTCCGGGCTTGAGCTTGGTCCAGCCCTTGGGGAAGTCGCTCAGCGCTCCGATGGTCGACTTCGACGCCGTCCCGACGAGGATCTCCTGCGCCTTCCACGATGGCGCCCGGCCCTGCAGGCCGATGCCGAACACCATCCAGACGAGGCCCAGGACGCCCATCCACCCGCTGAGGACGGCGGCGGTGATCACGAAGCCGAGCTTGGCGCCGGTGTTCGTGGCCAGCAGCATGTAGACGCTGCCCACCAGGATCAGGGCGGCCACCACGATGATGCTCCAGCCCCGGATCTGGGGATCCCAGCTGATGGCCGCGAGGGTCAAGGCGTTCATCACAGGCTCCGCTCGTACTCGACGATCTGCTTGATCTGGTCCGGCGTCAGCGAGGTGCCGAACCCAGGCATGCCTCCGCCGATCGGATGGCCGATGCCTCGGACGCCGTAGGGCTTTCCGGTCTCGCTGCCGTTGGTGATGAAATCGATCTGATCGGCGATGTTGGGGAACTGGCGGATGGTGTCGCCGTTGGTGAGGTTCGGCCCGAAGGCGCCACCGCCCATGAGCAGCGGCTCCCCGTAGGACCAGCCGATGGTGTGGCACCGGGCGCACATGGCCTTGAACAGTGTCTCGCCGTCGACGTTGGACCTGCCCTCTTTCGCGGCCACCTTCTGGGCGGCCTCGAGCGACTGCTTCATGGCGTCGGCGTCGCTCAGCTGGATGCTGCTCAGGAACGCCACCAGGTCGGAGATCTGCTGGTCGTTCATCGGGCCGCCG
This sequence comes from Actinomycetota bacterium, assembly GCA_030838265.1. Lineage (GTDB taxonomy): Bacteria > Actinomycetota > Acidimicrobiia > Acidimicrobiales > BP-101 > BP-101. The sequence goes on from JAUTXA010000253.1 coordinate 925, forward strand.
CCGGCCACACCCCAGGCGGGCATCGGCGTGTTGGCTCGCCCATAGATGAGGATCTGCGTGACCTCGTCGGCGCTGAAGCGCTTGAGCGCGGTGTTCAACGCCGGTGCCTCCCACTGGACCTGACGCTGGCGGCCGAGGTAGTCGGTGATCGTGTACTTCGCCGCGCCGCCCTCGCCTTCGAGGCCATGGCAACCGGCGCAGCCGAAGTGAGCGCCGTGCTCGGGCGAGTCGCTGGGCAGGAAGAGGGAGTGGCCCCGATTGACGGCGATCTGGTCGAACTCCTTGATGGCGCCCTGCTGGCGGGCCGGCTCGCGGGCCCAGTAGACGGGGAGGCCGAGGGCGACGATGACAAGGGCGACCAAGCCCGCTTTCTGGACCTGCTCGAGTCGCCGCCCTTCGAGCTGCTCGTCATCGAAGTAGGGCCGGCGGTTGGGGGCCAGCTCGAGCTCCATGCTCGGTGGCACGGGGCTGCGGCTGAGGTGGCGGATGATGTAGATGACCCAGCCGATGACGGCCGCGGCCACGAGGGCCAAGCCGATCCCCAGCTGTGTGATGGTCGCCACCACGGGAGCGGTGACAGCGATGCTCATCGGCAATGCGGGCCTTCCTGCTCCTGCCCGGTGGTGTTGGTCCCGATCGGGGGGCCCAAGACTCGAGCGCCGGAGTCGACGGTGACGATGCCGCCGGAGACGGTGACCGGGAAGCGGTCGAGGCCGCGGGGTGCGGGACCTTCCTTCTTCTCACCGACCCGGTTGTACTTCGAGCCATGGCACGGGCACTCGAACCACTGCGAGCTCGGGCACCACGGCACCCGGCAGCCCAGGTGGACGCACTTCTGATAGAGAGCGACCACACCCGCTTCGTAACCCGGGATCACGGCGGCGTAGGCCCCGATCGACTTGGCCTTCGAGACGCCATCCTTCGGATAGGGGTTGAGGTAGAAGCGGCCTTCCGGGACGTAGAAGGGCTCGCCCTTGGCCCAGGTGGTGGCGATGTCGCTCAGCTTCCCGACCCGGATCTTGGTGCCGAACCCGCCCGAGAGGCTGGGCCAAAGGAAGGCCAGCAGCGAGGCGCCGAAGGTGGCCAGGCTGGCGAGCGTGAGGGTGAGGGCGGCCCGGTTGAAGAACTGGCGGCGGGTGACGCCGAGCGCCTCGTCATCGAGGGGCATGCGAGGAGCAGGCGGTGCCGGAGGGGCAGCGATGACGAGGGTGCCACCCCCAGACCGCTCGAGGGCGACCGAGCGCTCGACCTCGCGGCCGGAAACGACGTCGGCGTGCTCTTCCTCGAGGGTCTCGATGGCAGCCTGGCTGCGATCGCGCTTGCGGGTCTCGCGGGACAGCCCGGGCAGCGAGGCCCGGTCACGCCGCGACAGGGTGGTGAACATGAACACGCCGGCCAGCACGACGACGGCGGCGATGGCGATGATGGCGATGGCGTTCATCGGCGGCCTCTGATCACAGATCGAAGATGTCGTGGACGCCCTGGCGCCACGGGAGGATGAAGTTGAAGCCCTCGCCTCGGAAGAAGGATCCGACGATGACGAGGGTGGCCCAGAAGAGCAGGAAGGTTGTCATCAAAGCGATGGCGAACTTCCTGTCCTCGGGCTTGTTGCTGGGGTTCTTGTCGATGTAGCCGGCGGCACCGAGCACGATGAGGCCCATCCCCGGGATCGTCACGCCGGCGACCATCGGGTGGAACATGGTGAGCAGCTCCTGGAGACCGAGGAAGTACCAGGGCGCCTTCGACGGATTGGGGGTCAGGTTGTAGTTGGCCTGGCCCAGGAGCGGAGCGTTCACGAAGGTCGAGAACACCAGGAGCAGGGCGGTCATGGCCATCGAAGCCACGAACTCGACCGCCAGCAGGTGGGGCCAGACGTGGACCTTGTCGGTCGGCGTGGCCTTGACGTCCTGGATCGAGCCCGCCTTGACGACGGTCAGCAGGCGTTGGGTGTGACCACCTGCTCCGGCCACTCCCGCCGCCGGCGCCGCACCAGCCACGCGGGCCGCGACCGGGGTCGCCACGGCCGTCGCCGTCCCACCACCACCGCCACCGCCACCGGCGGAGCCGCCCCCGGCGTCACCACCGCCGCCGTTGGCGCCGCCGCCTCCGGCCGCCTTGTCGCGAGCCGCTTGGCTGCGGGCCAGGAGGTGAGCCGGGATCTTGCCGCCGGGATCGGTGGGAGGTGCAGCCGCGGGCTCGGGTGCCGGCGCGGCAGCTTCGGGTGCCGCCGCGGGGGCTTCGGCCGCGGGCTCGGCGGGCGCGGCTCCGCCTTGCTGGGCCGCCAGCTGGGCCTTCCGCTCGGCGGCCCGCTTGAGGAGGTGTTCGGGGACTTCAGCCATGACGCTCCTTACAGCGGCCCGGAGATGCCGCCATCCTTACGAACCCTCCAGAAGTGGACGGCCATGAAGATGACGATCACGAACGGCAGCATGAGGACGTGCAGCACGTACCAGCGAAGCAAGGTGTTCCCGCTGATCTCGACACCACCGAGCAGCACGAACTTGACCTGGGACCCGAAGACCGGGGTGTAGCCCATCATGTTGGTCCCCACCGTCACGGCCCAGAGGGCGAGCTGATCCCAGGGCAGCAGGTAGCCGGTGAAGGAGAGCAGCAGGGTGAGGGTCAGCAGGATGATGCCGATCACCCAGTTGAACTCCCGAGGCGGCTTGTAGGCCCCGTGGTAGAAGACGCGCGCCATGTGCAGGAACACCGAGATGACCATGAGGTGGGCACCCCAGCGGTGCATGTTGCGCACCAGCAGGCCGAAGGCCACCGCTGTCTGGAGCTCCTTGATGCTCCCCCAGGCCGAGACAGCATCCGGTCGGTAGAAGAACATCAAGAAGATGCCGGTGACGGTGAGGATGATGAACAGGAAGAACGACAGCCCACCGAGGCAGAGCGTGTAGCTGACCTTGACGGCATGGCGCTTCACCTTGACT
>JAUTXA010000293.1 GCA_030838265.1 Actinomycetota bacterium
CATCGGACCGCCGACCGTCCTCGGCGACCGTTCGTTCTTCTCAAGGCGTCTGCCCGAGCAGGAGCACCCGCAGTTCTGCGTCACCGAAGCCGACGGCACCGAGCGCGTCCTGATCGACCCCAGCACGTTGTCCGACGACCACACGACGACCCTCGACACCGTCTCACTCTCGAAGGAAGGCGACCGCCTCGCCTACACCCTCAGCGAGGGCGGCAACGAGGAATCCGTCATGAGGGTGATGGACGTCGCCACGGGCGAGGTGATCGACGGCCCCATCGACCGCACCCGTTACGGCACGGCCGCCTTCCTCCCGGGTGGCGAGTCGTACTTCTACGTACGGCGGCTGGCACCCGAGGACGTCCCCGAGGGCGAGGACCTGTTCCACCGGCGGGTCTACCTCCACAAGGTGGGCACCGACCCCGGCGAGGACGAGCTCATCTTCGGCGAGGCCGAAGAGAAGACGGCCTACTTCGGCGTGAGCACCTCGCGCGACGGCCGGTGGCTGGCCGTGTCGGTCTCGCTCGGCACCGCGCCGCGCAACGACCTCTACCTGGCCGACCTCGCGGGCGACCGCCAGCTGAAGCCCGTCCAGAAGGACGTCGACGCCCAGACTTACGGGACCGTGCACACCGACGGCCGGCTCTACATCTTCACCAACCTCGATGCTCCGAAGGGCCGCCTGGTGGTCGCCGATCCGCAGGCGCCGACGTCCGAGCACTGGGTCGACCTCTTGCCCGAGACCGACGACGTCCTCACCGACTACACGCTCACCGATGACGCAGTCGTCGCGGTCCGCCAGCACGACGTCGTCAGCCAGATCACGGTGCATGACCTGCAGACCGGCGAAGCCAGGACGACCGTCGACCTCCCGGGCTTGGGCAGCGCCAACGTCTCGAGCCGGCCCGAAGGGGGCCACGAGGTCTGGATCGGCTACACCGATGACGTCACTCCCTTCCAGGTCCTGCACTACGACGTGGCCACAGGCCAGACCAAGACGTGGGCCGAGGCGCCCGGCGCCGTGTCGGCCGAGGGCATCAGCGCGAAGCAGGTGTTCTTCACCTCGAAGGACGGCACCCAGATCCCGATGTTCGTCATCGCCCGCGACGACATCGAGCTCGACGGCCAGCGGCCCACGATCCTGTACGGATACGGCGGGTTCAACATCGCCATGGAGCCGGGCTACAGCAGCAACGTGCTGGGGTGGGTCGAGCAGGGCGGCGTCTACGCCATCGCCAACCTGCGAGGCGGCAGCGAGTACGGCGAGGAGTGGCACCGGGCCGGCATGCGGGCCAACAAGCAGAACGTGTTCGACGACTTCATCGGGGCGGGGGAGTGGCTCGTCGCCAACCGCTACACGTCACCCGACCACCTCGGTATCTCGGGCGGCAGCAACGGCGGCCTGCTCGTCGGGGCCGCCCTCACCCAGCGCCCCGACCTCTTCCGGTCGGTGGTGTGCAGTGCCCCGCTGCTCGACATGGTCCGCTACGAGCAGTTCAGCATCGGCCGCACCTGGAACGACGAGTACGGCACGGCCGACGACCCCGACGAGCTGCAGTGGCTCCTGGGCTACTCGCCGTACCACCACGTCCACGAGGGAACCGAGTACCCGGCCGTGCTCTTCACGTCGTTCGACTCCGACAGTCGGACCGACCCGTGCCACGCCCGCAAGATGTGCGCCGCGTTGCAGTGGGCCACGACGGCTGTCGACCGGCCGATCCTCTTCCGCCGGGAGGCCAAGGTCGGCCACGCCGCCCGTTCGATCACCCGCACTATCGACCTCTCGGTCGACACCTTCACCTGGAACGCGGCCCAGCTCGGCCTCAAGCTCCCCGACTGACAGGCCTCTCCAACCGGTCTGGCACCAGAATTGGTCGCTCTGACGGCCAGATCTGGTGCCAGAAGCACGGAGAGCTAGGGGGACTGGAGCTCGAGCAGGAACGGGTTGGTGCGGCGCTCGTGGCCGATGGTGGTGGTGCCGCCGTGGCCGGGCAGGACGTTGACGGCGTCATCCATGGGCAGGATCTTCGACTCCATCGACGCCATGAGCGCCTCGTAGGAACCGCCGGGCATGTCGGTCCGCCCGATCGAGCCGGCAAAGAGGTGGTCACCGGAGAAGAGCACCGGCGCCGACCCTTCGACCTCGAGCAGGAAGCAAACCGAGCCTCGGGTGTGGCCCGGCGTGTGGATGGCAGTGAAGGTCATCCCCGCCCCCGACACCCGCTGCCCATCGTCGAGGCCGTAGATGGCCTCCGGGGGCGTGAGGTCGAGGCCCATGGCGGTGAGGTGGCTGCCGAACACACCGCTCGTGCCCACCGGGTCGAGCAGCATGTGACGGTCGTCGTCGTGAATGTGGACGGGCACCTCGTGCCCGGGCGGCTGGGCCGCCACCACGGTGCTCACCCCGCCCACGTGGTCGACGTGACCGTGGGTGGTCAGCAGGGCGACCAGGCGCATGCCGTGGTGCTCGAGGCGGCCGATGATGGCGGCGGGGTCGGGCGGGGCGTCGATGAGCACGCATTCGCCACCTGGACCGGTGGCCGACACGATCCAGGCGTTGGTCTCGGCCAGCCACAGAGGAAGCCCCTCGATGAGCACGTAGCCCAACCTAGTGGTCCCGCCGTAGGCACCGAATAGACTGCCGCCCCAATGTCCCGGTTCATCAATCAGCGTCGCTTGACGCGCGTGCACCGCCAGTTGGCGCAGGCGCGCGACGAGCTCGCCGTCGTCCAGCAGCAGCTGGTGGCGCTGACCGACTATGCCGACGACGCTCGCGTCCGGGCCCTGGTCTCCGACCACCCGCACGACACCGTCGTCGGACGCGACGCCACCAAGTCCGCCGAGGCCATGTCCCGCAGCCGGGACGCCCTCATCCATTCCATCGCCCGACTCGAGCGCGAGCAGGATGACCTCCTCGATCGCCTCGTCGTCGAGCCCCGCTGACCCCCAAGCCAAGGAGCGACCCACTGTGGCCGTCCGCGTCGTCATCGCTGAAGACGAAGCCATCATCCGCCTCGATCTGAAGGAGATCCTCGAAGAGGAGGGCTACGAGGTCGTGGGCGAGACCGGCCGCGGCGACGAAGCCGTCGAGCTGGTGAAGGAGCACGGCCCCGACCTGGCCATCCTCGACATCAAGATGCCGGGTATGGATGGCCTCTCGGCCGCTCGCGAGATCTCAGCCGAGCGGGGCGCCGCCGTCCTCATCCTCACCGCCTTCAGCCAGCGCAACCTCATCGAGGAGGCCCGCGACGCCGGGGCCCTGGCCTACCTGGTCAAGCCCTTCCAGAAGAGCGAGCTCATCCCCGCCATCGAGGTCGCCCTCGGCCGCTACCGCGAGATGAAGGCGCTTGAAGGCGAGGTCAGCAGCCTCGAAGACCAGCTCGAGACCCGCAAGGTGGTCGACCGGGCCAAGGGGATGCTCATGGATCGCCACGCCATGGCTGAGGCCGACGCCTTCTCGTTCATCCAGAAGACGGCCATGCGCGAGCGCCTCACCATGAAGGCAGTGGCGCAGAAGATCATCGACGGCGAGCTCTCGCCGCCCGCATAACGCCCGTCCCGCCGAGCCCGCTACTGGGCGGCGACGTAGAGCTGCCGAGCGATGGCCGGGCCCAAGGCGATGCTGCCCTCGGCCAGGTCGAGCGTCAGGGTGCCGTCAGGGGCCTTGCTGCGGACGGTGGCCTCGGCGCCGGGGACGAAGTTGTGCTCGCTCAGGTAGGTGAGCGAGTCGAGGTCGATCTCGACCTGCTCGGTCACCCGCTCGAGGCGCACCTCGTCGCCGGGGACGCACCCGGCCAGCGCCGACAGGGGAGTGGGGTCGCCCTCGGTGCCGGGGATCGGGTTGCCATGCGGGCAGGTGGTGGGATGGCCCAGGATCTCGACCAGCCGCTCCTCGACCTCGTCGGAGATGACGTGCTCCCACCGGCAGGCCTCGAGGTGAGCCTTGTGCCAGGGCAGCCCGATGACGTCGGTGAGAAGGCGCTCGGCCAGCCGGTGCTTGCGGACGACGCTCTCGGCCCGAGTGCGGCCCGCGGTGGTGAGCTCGATGTGTCGACCCTTGACCGTGAGCCAACCGTCGGCCTTGAGGCGGCGCACCATCTCCGACACCGAAGGCGCCGAGTGACCCACGCGCTCAGCCAGCCGGGCCTGGATGAGGTCGGCCCCCTCCTCTTCGAGCTCGTGGATGGCCTCGAGGTACTCCTCGAGGGGCGGGTGGAAACCGTGCTCTTCACTCAGCATCTGTCATCCCCCTAGAGCCCGGCGCCCACCAGGACGAAGTCAGTGGCGAAGCCGAGGAACAAGCCCAGCATCAGCCCCCACATGAGCAGCTCCTTGTGCCCGAGCTTGAAGGCCACACCGATGAGCTGCACCACGACGTAGAGGATCGAGCCGCCGGCCAGGGCGAGGAAGGCCACCGACAACGCCTCATTGGCCACGGCGTGGCCGACCAGGGTGCCGAGGAAGGTGGGCGCTCCACCGATGAGGCCCATCAACCCGAGGAAGCCCCAGCTGGGCAGCTCGGTGTCGCCGGCCAGCGGGGCCACGATGCCGAACCCCTCGGTGGCGTTGTGCAGCCCGAAGCCGATGATGAGCATGAGGGCCAGGCTCACCTCACCCTTGGCGGCCGACTGGCCGATGGCCAGGCCCTCGGCGAAGTTGTGCAGGCCGATCCCGACCGCGATCACGAGCGCCAGCCGCCGCGCCGCCGTCATGGGGACCCAGCCCTGGCGCAGCTCGCCCGCCGTGGCTGCGCCTGGTCCGAAGGGTCGGGCCCGCCGGGCCCGGGCGGCGCTGAAGCGGTCGTAGTAGACGAGGCCGATCAGCCCGAGGCCGAAGGCCACGGTAAGCAGGCTGGCGAAGCCGGCGAACCGGCCCCAGTGCCCGGCGGTGAGGGCGTCCTCGATGGGGCCGATGGCGTGCTCCATCACGTCGATGAGCAAGAAGACGAGGACGCCGACGGCCACCGCGTTGAGGAAGGCCCGGACGCCGGTCCGGACGTTGCGCATCCGGCCCATGGGGAGGCCCAGGAAGATCGTCAACCCAGCGACGGCTCCGAGCAGGAGCAGGTGGGGGGTCGACATGGTCTAAGTAAGGCTCACCTAACAACCTGAGTCAAGTCGTACGAACTATCCACGTTCGGTCATTCCCGCCCGTAGCATGCGCGGGTGGCCAGGCTCTTCCTGCTCGACGGCAACTCGCTCGCCTACCGCGCTTTCTTTGCCCTTCCCACCGACATGGCAACCGCCTCGGGGCAGGTGACCAACGCCGTCTTCGGCTTCAACTCGATGCTGACCCTCTTGCTTCGGGAGCACCGGCCCGACGCCATCGCAGTGGCCTTCGACCGCCCCGAGCCCACCTTCCGGCATGCCATGGTCGACGACTACAAGGGCGGGCGAAACGAGGCGCCCGACATCCTCCGCCAGCAGATGGGTCTGGTTCGCCAGCTCGTCGACACCTTGAAGATCCCGGCCATTGACGTCGCGGGATACGAGGCCGACGACATCATCGCCACCCTCGCCACCCATGCTCGCGACCGGGGCGACGACGTCGTGATCGTCACCGGCGACCGCGACGCCTACCAGCTGGTCGAGGACCCCCACATCAAGGTGCTCTACAACCGTCGGGGCGTGAGCGACTACGTGTTGTACGACGAGGCCGGCATCAAGGAGCGCACCGGCGTGACGCCGGTCGAGTACCCGGAGTACGCCGCCATGCGGGGTGACCCGTCCGACAACCTGCCCGGCGTGCCCGGCGTGGGCGAGAAGACTGCGGCCAAGCTCATCAACGACT
>JAUTXA010000116.1 GCA_030838265.1 Actinomycetota bacterium
GGGCCGAGGCCTTCTGGGACGCGGTCGTCGGCGCCGGGGTCACCCCGGCCGGGCTCGGGGCGCGTGACACCCTGCGGCTCGAGGCCGGCCTGCCCCTGCACGGCCACGAGCTGGGGCCCGGCATCACGCCGCTCCAAGCGGGCCTGGGCTGGGTCGTCTCGTGGGAGAAGGGCACCTTCCACGGCCGGGCCGCCCTCGAGATGGAGCGCGAGCGGGGGATCCGGCGTCGCCTCCGGGGCCTTGACGTAACCGGTCGTCAGCCCCCGCGCGAGGGGTACTCCGTCCTCATCGATGGCAAGCCCGAGGGCCAAGTCACCAGCGGCAACTTCTCGCCCATCCTCGAGCGGGGCATCGCCCTCGCCTTCGTGCCGCCCGACGTCGAGGTCGGGGCCGAGGTGGCGGTCGACATCCGGGGCACCGCCGTCCCCGCCACCGTGGTCAAGCCGCCGTTCGTGGCCAAGAAGGGATCCTGAGTCGTGGGCCACTTCGTCCCCCACACCGACGCCGAGATCGCCGAGATGCTGGCCTTCGTCGGCCTGTCGTCGCTCGACGAGCTCTTCGAGGCGGTGCCCGCCGCCCTTCGCCTGGCCGGAGGCCTCGACCTTGCCCCCGGTCTGAGCGAGCCCGACGTGGCCGTTGAGATGGAGCGCCTGGCGGACGCCAACGTGGCCGTCGGCCGAGACCTCGTCTGCTTCGCCGGCGGCGGGGCCTACGACCACGAGATCCCCTCGGTCGTGCGCCGGGTGGCGTACCGGTCGGAGTACGTCACCGCCTACACGCCGTATCAGCCCGAGGTCTCGCAGGGCGTGCTGCAGACCCTGTTCGAGTACCAGACCCTCATCGCCCGGCTCACCGGGCTGCCCATCGCCAACGCCTCGCTCTACGACGGCGCCACGGCGTGCGTCGAGGCCGTCAATCTGGCGGTGGCGGCGACGGGCAACCAGCGGGTTCTCGTGAGCCGCGGCGTCAACCCGCAGTGGCGCGAGGTGGTGCGGACGTACGCGGTCGGCACCGGTCACGAGATCGAGGAGATCGCACTCGAGGACGGGCTCACGGCCTGGTCGTCGGTGAGCGGCTCGGCCGGCGCCGTCCTCGTGCAGTACCCCAACTACCTGGGTTGCCTCGAAGACCTGGCCGAGGCCCGGCGGGTGGCCGACGCCACCGGTGCGCTGCTGCTCGTGGCCTTCGACCCCGTGGCCGCCGGCCTGGTCCGCAGCCCCGGCTCCTACGGTGCCGACGTGGTGGTGGGGGAGGGGCAGCCCTTCGGCACGCCGCTCGGCTTCGGCGGGCCCTACCTCGGCTTGTTCGCCTGCAAGCAGGAGCACGTGCGCCGGCTGCCCGGTCGCCTGGTCGGCGAGACGGTCGACACCGAGGGGCGCCGGGCCTACGTCACCACGCTCAGGACGCGCGAGCAGGACATCCGACGCGAGAAGGCGTCGTCCAACGTCTGCACCAACCAGACCCTCATCGCCGTGTGCTGCACCATCCAGCTGGCCTGGCTTGGCACCGCCGGGCTGCGGGAGATGGCTCTGCGCTGCGCCCGGGCCACTCGCTACACCCGCGAGGCGGTGCTGGCCATCGACGGCGTGGGTCCGCTGGCCTCCGCGCCCGTCCTGCGGGAGTTCGCCATCTCGCTGCCCAACGGCATGAGCGGCGAGACGGTCGTCGAGCGCATGGCCGACGAAGGCTTCCTGGCCGGCATCCCGCTCGGTGCGGAGTACGGCGGCGGATTGCTCATCGCCGCCACCGAGCGCCGCACCCGCACCGAGATCGACGCCTATGCCGCCGCCCTCGAGAAGGTGGTCCGATGACCGACCCCACGACCGGGGTCAAGACCGTCTCGGGCGGACGGGCGAGCAGCGCGCCACTCATGGGACGGGACGAGGAGCCCACCCTGTTCGAGCTCTCGGTGACCGGGCGCACCGCTGCGTCGTTCCGCACCAGCGGCCTGCCCGAGTGGTCGGCCGAGGAGCTGGTGCCGGCCGACCACCTGCAGACTGAGCCGACGCCGGTGGCCGAGATCTCCGAGCGCGACCTGGTCGCCCACTTCACCCGCCTCACTCACCGCCAGTACTCGGTCGACCTGGGGGCTTACCCGCTCGGCAGCTGCACCATGAAGTACAACCCCAAGCTCTGCGACGAGGCCGCCTCGCTGGCCGGCCTGGCCAACATCCACCCCGCCGCCCCGCCGTCGCTGACCCAGGGCTGGCTCGAGCTGCTGGTCGAGCTCGAGGACATCCTCTGCTCGATCACCGGCATGAAGGCCGCCACCCTGCAGCCCCCGGCCGGTGCGGCGGGCGAGCTCACCGGGCTGCTGCTCATGCGGGCCTGGCATGCGGCCCAGGGCCGCCAGCGCACCAAGGTGATCATCCCCGACTCGGCCCACGGCACCAACCCGGCGTCGGTGACTCTCGGCGGCTACCAGACCGTCACCGTGCCATCGGACGAACGGGGCCTGGTCGACGTGGCCGCCCTGCGCGAGCGACTCGACGACGACGTGGCCGGCATCATGTTGACCAACCCCAACACTCTCGGCCTCTTCGAGGAGGACATCGTCGAGATCGCCGGCGCCGTCCACGAGGTCGGGGGCCTTCTCTACTACGACGGGGCCAACCTCAACGCCATCCTCGGCATCACCCGGCCGGGTGACATGGGCTTTGACATCGTGCACATGAACCTGCACAAGACCTTCGCCGTCCCCCACGGCGGCGGCGGCCCCGGAGCCGGTCCGGTGGCGGTGAGCCCGCGGCTGGCCGAGTACCTGCCGGGGCCCATGCCCATCCGCCATGACGACGGCACCTACGGGTGGATGACGCCGGCCCGCTCGATCGGCCGAGTCCACGGGTGGCATGGCAACGGGCTGGCGTTGGCCCGGGCCTACAGCTACATCCTCGCCAACGGCGGGGACGGCCTGAAGCGGGTGGCCGAGGCCGCGGTGCTCAACGCCACCTGGCTGCGGCACCGGCTGCGCGGGACATACGACATCCCCTACGACCGCCCCAACATGCACGAGTTCGTGGCGGCCGCCACCAACCTCAAGAAGGCCAAGGGCATCAAGGCTCTCGACGTGGCCAAGCGCCTTCTCGAGGAGGGCTTCCACGCGCCCACCGTCTACTTCCCGCTCATCGTCGACGAGGCCCTAATGATCGAGCCCACCGAGACCGAGAGCCCCCAGACCTTGGTGGCCCTGGCCGAGGCCCTCGAGCGCATCGCGGCCGACACCGGCGAGAGCGCCAAGGCCGCGCCCCGCACCTCGCCGGTGGGACGGGTGGACGAGGCCCGCGCCGCCCGCCAACTGATTCCGACCTTCGACGCCCGCCCCGTCACCTCGACCGGCGACGAGGCGGCCGACACCATGGAGTCACCGGCCGCCCGCTTCTGATCGCTGTTCCTGCGAGGAAATCGCCCGCCATCCGGGCAACTTCCTCGCCGGTTCACGGCAAAGGCTCAAACGAAGTGGAAGCGGTGGAGCTGGAAGAGCCATGAGGCGGCGACGGCGGCGGCGGCGAGGAGGACGGGGAACGACGCCGCCCGCCAGCGGGGCCGGGCCAGCAGCACGATGGCGGTCACCACGGCGGCGATGCCGAAGGGGTTGGCGGAGAAGGCGGCGTGCAGGTTGAGGCGCATCGTGGCCTTGACGCTGGTGGTCAGCCCGCACAGGGGGCAGGGCACGCCGGTGGTCATGCGCAGGGGGCACGGCAGACCTGGGTCGTGGGGGAGATGCGGCAACACGAGGCCGAGGCCGAGCATGGTGGCGCCGAGCCACCGGAAGGGCGCCAGACCGGTGGTGAAGCGGTGGTTGAGGGCAACGGTGGCCACCGACCAACGGTAGTGCCGCTCAGGTCGAGGGAGTCGACTCCTTGGCCGCCTTCTCGGCGTGATGGTCGGCGACGGCCTGCATCACGGCCGACGCGGCCGAGCCGATGAACTCCGGCCGGTTGGCCGCCGCCCAGTCCCGCGACGTGACGAGTGAGGGCGTCGAGCCTTGGAACAGGGGCATGACCTCGCGGGCGAACAATTCATAGGAGCGCAGCGTGGCCTCGCGGTCGGCCCACTCGTGGGCCATGAACAGGTAGGTGCCGAAGCCCCCGGACTGGTCGACGAGGCGCTGGATCTGGGCCACGGCCATGTCGGGAGTGCCGATGATGGCCAGGCCGGTGCCGGTGATGGCGTCGACCATCGAGACGGTGTCGTCGGCATCGGGAGCAAGGGGGAGGGCGGCCACGTTGCGGAAGTAGTCGAGCCACTGGGGGAGGCCGTACTCGACGTCCTTGCGGGCCTGCTCCTCGGTCTCGGCGATGTGCATGGGCCCGACCAGGCGCCACTGGGCCCGATCGACGGTGGTGCCGAACTCCTCGGCCCGCTCCTCCATGACGTCCCAGTGCAGCCCGAGGACGTCGAACCCGCCTGTCGAGGTGGCGCCCAGCGACAGGAGGCCGAGGCCGAAGCGCCCGGCGGCGCGCGGGCCGGCGGGCGAGACCTGAGCGGCCACCGACACCTCGAAGCGCGGGTGGCTGTAGGGCCGTAGCTGCAGGCGGGCGTCGCGCAGCGTGAACCAGTCGGTCTCGCGGGTCACGGGCTCGGACCCGTCGAGGAGGGCGAGGATGGCCTCGAGCGACTCCTCCATCATGGCTCGCTGCTGGCCGGGGTCGATGCCCATCATGTAGGCGTCCGACGGCAGGGCTCCGGGCCCGACGCCGAGCATGCTGCGCCCCCGCGTGAGGTGATCGAGCAACACCATGCGATCGGCCAGGATCAGCGGGTGGTGGTAGGGGAGTGACGAGACGCCGGTGCCGAGACGAAGGTGCTTGGTCCGCTCGGCCGCGGTGGCGATGAACACCTCGGGCGAGGCGATGATCTCGAAGCCGGCGGAGTGGTGCTCGCCAAACCAGGCCTCGTCGTAGCCGAGCTGGTCGAGGCGGACGACGAGCTCGAGATCGCGCTCCAAGGCCAGCGTCGGGTTCTGGCCGACCGGATGGAATGGGGCCATGAAGATGCCAAAGCGCAACGGGCGATCCATGGCTCGTTCGTAGCCGTCTCTTGACCAGCCGGTCAACTCTCCGACGTCAGGTGCTGGGCGGCCGGCCGAAGGAGTCGGGCGGCGGCGCCAGCACCGAGGTGGGAATGACCAGCGTGCTCGAGAGCTTGTCGTGCCAGGTCATCTTGTCCTTGTCCCACAACATCCAGAAGAAGCCGAGGAAACAGGGGATCGCCGAGACGTAACGGCAGAGGTTGCGCAGGAGCGCCGTCCCCCATCCGAGAGCGCCGCCGTCAGCCACCCGGACCACCCTGATGTTCATGATCTTCTTGCCGATCGTCTGACCGGCAAGGCCGCCCTCGAAGTACGCGAAGTAAGCGAAGTCGAGGATCGACTCGGCCCCGAAGAGGTTGTATCCGAAGGCCAGGTGGAATCCCGGCGCGCTCACGCCGGTGGCTCGGTGCAGGCCGCCGAAGAAGATGCTCTTGACGATCGCCAGGAGGATGCCGTCGATGATGGTGGCTATGAGGCGTTCTCCAAACCCGGCCCGAGTCACGCCCGGTGCTGGTCCGGCGCTGACGTAGCCACCACCCCACTGCGGCCCGGACGGCGGGGGAGGGGCGGGCGGCGGATAGCTCACGGCGTCAGCAAACCTCGCCGTTCGGTCGGGGT
>JAUTXA010000020.1 GCA_030838265.1 Actinomycetota bacterium
AAGGTGGCTGGCCTCGTCTTCGGCGACCCCCAGGCCCTGGCCGACCTCAACGCCATCACCTGGCCGGCTGTCGGGGCCGAGATCGCCCGTCGCCTGAGCGATGAGGCTGAGAGCGACCACGTCGTCATCCTCGACATCCCCCTGCTGGTGGAGTCAGGACGGGACAACGTGGCCGGCCTCATCGTGGTCGACTGCCCGGAGGAGGTGGCCCTGCAGCGGCTGGTCGCGGAGAGGGGGATGGATCCTGACGACGTTCGTCGCCGCATGGCCGCCCAGGCCTCCCGCGAGGAGCGCCTGGCTCGAGCGGACCTCGTGATCGACAACTCGGGCGACGAGGGTGCCCTCGACGACGAGGTGGCGCGGGCCTGGAGCTGGATCGAGTCGTTGAGCGCACAGTCCTCAACCGGGGTCTCCTGATGGCCCAGGGCATCGGCTTCATCCTCGTCATGCTGGTGTTGTTGATGCCGGTGCTGTCGTACAACCGGTTTGTCACCCAGCGACAGCTGATTCAGAGCGCGTGGGCCAGCATCGATGCCGATCTTCAGCGCCGCTACGACCTCATCCCCAATCTCGTCGAGACGGTGAAGGGCTACGCCGGCCACGAGCGGGCCACGCTCCAGGCCGTCGCCGACACCCGGGCCCGGGCGATGGCCGCCACTGGCAACCCGGCGCAACGAGCGGTCGCCGAGGCGCCGCTGCAGGGCGCCCTCGGTCGGCTGCTCGCGGTGGCCGAGGCGTACCCGGATCTCAAGGCCGACCGGAGCTTTCTCGAGCTGCAGCACGAGCTGACCAGCACCGAGGACCGCATCCAGGCCTCCAGGCGCTTCTACAACGGCAGGGTCCAAGAGCTCAACCGCCGGGTCCAAGCCTTCCCGTCGAGCCTCATCGCCCACCAGTTCGGGTTCAAGGCGGCCGAGTTCTTCGAGCTCGACCCGGCCACCCGCTCCGAGGTCGAGGCCCCTCCCACCATCGACTTGGGCGACGGGGGTGTCTCACCCTCCCCGTAGAATCACGCTCATGCCCAAGTTCAAGGTCGTCTCCGACTTCGAGCCGGCCGGCGATCAGCCCACGGCGATCGAGTCCCTGGCCCAGGGCATCGATGCCGGCCATCGCTTCCAGACCCTGCTGGGCATCACCGGGTCGGGCAAGAGCGCCACCATGGCCTGGACGATCGAGCAGGTGCAGCGGCCCACCCTCGTCATCGCCCCGAACAAGTCCCTGGCCGCCCAGCTGGCCAACGAGTTCCGCGAGTTCTTCCCCGAGAACCGGGTCGAGTACTTCGTCAGCTATTACGACTACTACCAGCCCGAGGCCTACATGCCCTCGAGCGACACCTACATCGAGAAGGACAGCTCGGTCAACGACGAGATCGATCGCCTTCGGCACTCGGCCACCTCGGGCCTGCTGGCCCGGCGCGACATCATCGTGGTGGCCTCGGTCAGCTGCATCTACGGCCTGGGCTCACCCGAGGCCTACCAACGCCAGATCCTGCGCGTAAAGGTCGGGTCGACCAACGACCAGCGCTACGTGCTGCGCCAGTTGGTCGACATGCGCTACGAGCGCAACGACATGAATCTGGTGCGAGGCAAGTTCCGTGTCCGGGGCGACACAATCGAGGTCCATCCCGCCTACGAGGAGCACGCCGTCCGCATCGAGCTGTTCGGTGACGACGTCGAGCGGATCAGCCGCATCGACATCGTGACCGGCGAGGTGCTGGCCGAGATCGACGACCTCACCATCTTCCCGGCGACCCATTACGTGGCCGATGACGAACGGACGAAGACGGCGATCGCGGGCATCGAGGTCGAGCTCCAGCAGCGGCTGGCCTTCTTCGAGAAGGAGGGCAAGCTCCTCGAGGCCCAGCGCCTTCGCATGCGCACGCAGTACGACCTCGAGATGATGCAGGAGGTCGGGTACTGCAACGGCATCGAGAACTACAGCCGCCACCTCGACGGTCGGGCTCCGGGCGAACCGCCGTACACGTTGCTGGACTACTTCCCCAAGGACTACCTCCTCATCATCGACGAGTCCCACGTGACGGTCCCCCAGACCCACGGGCAATACGAGGGCGACCGCTCGCGCAAGGAGACACTCATCGAGCACGGCTTCCGCCTGCCGTCGGCGGCTGACAACCGTCCTCTGCGCTTTGACGAGTTCTACGACCGCATCAACCAGTGCGTCTTCCTGTCGGCCACCCCCTCCCCCTACGAGATCTCGCAGTCGGCTCAGGTCGTCGAGCAGATCGTGCGGCCCACCGGCCTCGTCGACCCTGAGGTGATCGTCAAGCCCACCAAAGGCCAGATCGACGACCTCATGGCCAACATCAACGAGCGGGTCGAGAAGGGCGACCGCGTCCTCGTCACCACCCTCACCAAGAAGATGGCCGAGGACCTCACCGACTACCTGCTCGAGATGGGGCTCCGGGTGCGCTACCTGCACTCCAACATCGACACCATCGAGCGCATCGAGATCATCCGCGACCTCCGCCTGGGCGAGTTCGATGTCCTGGTCGGCATCAACCTCCTGCGCGAGGGCCTCGACCTCCCCGAGGTCTCGCTGGTGGCCATCCTCGACGCCGACAAGGAGGGGTTCCTGCGCAGCGAGACCTCGCTGATCCAGACCATGGGCCGGGCCGCTCGCAACGTCGACGGCCAGGTGATCATGTACGCCGACAAGGTCACCGACTCGATGAAGCGGGCCATCTCGGAGACCACCCGCCGCCGCGGCGTGCAGGAGGCCTACAACATCGAGCACGGCATCAACCCTGAGACCATCCGCAAGGCAGTGACCGACATCCTGGCGTCGCTGCGGCCGAGCGACGACGGCACGCCGGTACCGGGCGACGGCCGGCGCAGCCGGGGACGGGATCGCCGGCGGACTCGCTCCGACTTCGCCGAGCTGCCCCACGACGAGCTCACCCGCCTCATCCGCACCCTCGAGGAGGAGATGCACGAAGCGGCCGCCGACCTGCGCTTCGAGTACGCGGCCCGGCTTCGGGACGAGATCGGCGACCTCAAGCGCGAGCTGCGTGAGGTTGGCGCTTGACCCATTGGGTGCGCAGGCCCTTGGCGGCCTGCGTCCTGCTCCTCGCCGTCTATGTCGCTCTGTCGTTCGCCAACGACCCGCAGGGCTACCTGGGCACTGACACCGGCGGAAAGGTGGCGACCCTCCGGGCCATGGAGCACCGGAGCGGCATCCGGCCCGACGTGGGCTACTGGGCGGCCCGGTGGGATCCGCAGGGCCGTTTCCATCCGCTCTCGCTGACGACGCGCCGCGGCGACCAGTGGCTGACGGTGACGACCCTGCCCGTGCTCGAGCTCGCCCTTCCGCTCTACCGAGCGGGCGGCTATCGGCTGATCCTCTTGCTCCCCATGGTGGGGGCGGTAGCTGCGGCGGCCGCGGCCCGGGCGCTGGCTGGCCGCTTCGGCGCCTCAGAGGCGTGGGCGGCGGCCGCCTTCTGGCTGGCCGGTTTGGCTTCGCCGGTGGCGATCTACGCCCTCGACTTCTGGGAGCACTCGATCGGTCTAGCCCTGGTGGCCTGGGCCCTGGTGGTGCTCGTCGACATCGTGAGCGGGCGCCGCCAACCGGCGTGGGGCGTGGGAGCCGGAGTGCTGCTGGGAGCGGCTGCCACCCTGCGCACCGAGGCCTACGTCTACTTCGCCATCGCCGCCGCGGTGAGTGGGGTTGCCCTGCTGTGGCGGGTGCGACGGCTCGCGCCCCCATTGGTGCTCGCCATCACCCTCATCGTGGGTTGCGGGGTACCCCTGGCGGCCAACGCTGGCCTCGAACAAGCCGCCGTGCACGGCCAGCTCCGGGCCGACCGGACCGCGACGCAAGCGGCCCGGGCCCCCGATCAAGCGGTACTGGTCCGCGCCCGCGAGGCCGGGCTCACCGCTGTGGGGCTCCACCCCAGTGAACGGTTGACGGCGATCGCCCTGGGCCTGGGCCTCCTCGCTCTGCTGCTGCTGCTGGCGGCCAGGGGCTCCGGTGTCGAGGGCGATGCCGGGTTGGCAAGCGTCGCGTGCGTCGGCATCGCGGTTGTGTACCTCCTCCGCTTCGCCGAAGGCCTCGGCTTCGTGCCCGGCCTGGTCGCCGCCGCACCCTTGGCCGGTGTCGGCCTCGCCGGGGCCTGGCGGCCGGTGCCCGCTCGGCCCGCGGCCATCGCCGCGGTGGCCGCGCTGCCATTCATCTGGGCCTTCCAGTTCACCGGTGGAGCCGAGCCCCAGTGGGGCGGTCGATACCTGCTCCCCACCATGGTTGTGCTCCTCGCCTCTGGCGCTGTCGTCCTGGCCCGGTTGACCAAGCCGGCGGTGACCGCCCTCGTCGTGGTCTCGGTCGCCGTGACCTCGTTCGGTCTGGTGTGGCTCTCGGTTCGCACCCGCGACGTGGCTCGCACCGGGCGGACTCTCGCCGCGCTACCCGATTCGGCCGTCATCTTCCGGATCAGTCACGTGGCTCGCGAAGAGGGAGCGTTCTACACGCCGACCCGCAAGTGGCTCACCGCCCAGTCGAGCGCCGACGAGGCTCGGGCGGCCCGGATCATGGTCGAGGCCGGCGTTCGACGACTCTCAGTAGTGAGCATCGACGACCGTCACCACGATTCGAACCTGGCGGGCTACTCCAAAGTCGATCGCCGGCGGATCCATCTGTTCAGCGACACGCCGCTGCGCATCACCAGCTATGAGGCATCGCCGTGACCCGCGGGCGGGCGATGGGCGCGGTGCTGCTCCTCGCCATCCTGTACGCGGGCGTCATCGGGTTGGGAGACGCGCGGGCGTGGTCGGGGTCCGATGCCGGCGGCCGGGTCGCCACCGTGAAGTGGATGGCCGAGCATCACTCATGGGTGCCCCAGGTGGGCTACTGGGCAGCCGAGGCCGATCCGGGCGGCGTGCACCATCCGCTGTATCACACGGAGCTTCGGGGCGGTCATTGGGTGCAGCCCGCCAGCTTGCCCTTCGTGGTGGTCGGGCGGGTGCTGTGGACGCTCGGCGGTCCTCGCGCCCTTCTCGTTCTGCCCGCCCTCGGCAGTCTGCTGGCCGCCCTCTCGGCCCGACGACTGGCCCGCGCCGTCGGCGCTCCCACCGGCTGGGCTGCCTTCTGGCTGGTGGGTGCGGCCGGCCCGGCGCTGTTCTACGCCGGCGACTTCTGGGAGCACTCCGCCGCGGTCGGGGTCGCCCTCGCCGCTCTGGCCCTGCTGTGGTCCGGGGACGACGCCGGCCCGACCTCATTGGCCGCCGCGGTCGCCGGTGTCCTCGCTGGGTTGGCGGTCGTGCTCCGAACCGAGATGGCCATCTTCCTCGTCGCTCTCGGCGCCGCGTCGCTTGCCGTGCGAGGAGAGCGACGCCATTGGCTGGCCAGACGAGCTCAGGCCGCCGCCGCCATCGGCGGATGTGTCGCCACTGTGCTCGCCGCCATCGTTGTCGACCGCCGCGTCCTCGGCGGCACCGGCCGGGCCGTGCGGGCCGGATCATCGGCGGCGCAGGCGGGCTCGCAGCTGGCAGGGCGAGCGCACGACGCGGTGCTGACCTCGGTCGGGCTCTTCGCCGACGATTCCGCGACCGCGCTCTTGCTCGGGGCGATCGCCGTGACCGGGCTGGTGGTCCTCGGCTGGCTGGCGCTGCGGCCGCGATCCGGCTCCCAAGCCTCGCTGCTGGGGCGGACAGTCGGCGTCATCGGCGCCGCCCTGGTCGGGCTGCGAGCCACCGCAGGAGCTGGTTTCATCCCCGGCCTCTTCGGCGCCGCGCCGCTGGCCGGGCCGGGGGCCGTGGCCGCGGCGCAGGCCCGTGGCGATGCCCCCGCCGAGCGTCGAGCGCGGGTCATGGCCCTTGGCGCCATCGGAGCCCTGCCCGTCGTCTGGGCCTTCGAATGGCGGGGGCAGCTCCTGCCTCAGTGGGGTGGCCGCTACGTCCTCTTGACCGGCGCTCTGCTCACCATCGTCGCCTCGGTCAGCCTCGAGCGATCCGGCATCTCGTCGTGGCCGCCGGCCGTCCTGGTGGCGAGCGCCCTCGTCGTCGGATCGATCGGGGCGGTCTGGCACATCGAACGCACTCGGGGGTTTGGCCGAGCGTTGGCGCAGATCGAGCAGGCCCCGACGTCGACCGTCATCATCTCGACGATCACCCACCTCGGCCGCGAGGGTGGTGCGTTCTACGGCGATCACCGCTGGCTGTCGGCCGCCGACCCCGGCGGCGTGCAGGACGCCGCCGCCTTGGCCCGGCAGGCTGACGCGCCGGCGATCGATGTCGTGACCCTCGACGAAGGCGAGGACCGTCGGGCTCCGGCTGTACTGAGCGGGTACCGCCTCGACGGGGTCAGGTCAGTCCCGCTCCTCGGCCTCCACCTGCGCGTCACCGCGTACAGCAAGGTCTGATTCCACCGCCGTTTCGTCGAGCCTAAGGTGCGCCCTCATGGTGACAGCCGGCCCTCGGAGCTGACGATGGGCCGGCGCGCCGTGGTGATGGCCATGGCGCTCGTCGTGGTCGTTTGTGCGGTCTACTTGCGAGCCCCGGGGCGTGGGCAGGAGCAGTTCGTCGACGAGGTGGTGAATCGCCAGACCGTCGATCGGATGCGGGCCGGCGAGGGCTATTACCGAGCGATGCGCGACTCGCTGCAAGCCAACACCAGCTTGCCCGATAGCCCTCGCGCCTTTCGCGAGCCGACGATGTTCGTCGTGTGGCGGCTGCTTCCTTCGGCCGAGTCCCGCTGGGTCGCCTTCGTGCTCCTCGCCTTGGCCGCGGGCGTGCTCACCGCGGCCACGGCGTCGACACCCCTCGCCGGGCCGGCCGTCGCCCTCTACCTCCTGCACGCCGCCCGGCCCCGTGACGGCGGGCTGTGGATCGATCAGAACTTTCTCACCGAGCTCTGGTCCGGGGCGCTCGTCGTGATCGCCCTGTCGGCATGGCGGCGGGGTCTGGCCCGGATCACCGTGATCATGAGCATGGTCGCGGTGGCGGTGCGCGAGCTCGCCTTCCCGCTCCTGATCGGCGGGCTGCTGGCCAGCCGGGTCCGACGGCGACGTGCGGTCTGGCTCGTCGCCATCATGGCGACGATCGCCGGCACCGGCCTGCACTTCGTCCTGGCTGCGCAGCAGACCTCGAGCTCCGGGTCGCAGGCCATGCTCCTCGGCACCGGCGGCCCGGATCGGCTGCTCGACCTGGCCGGCGTTGGGTTCCCTCACCGCACCCTGGCGGGAGCGGTGCTGCTGGCTCTGGGCTGGTGGCGGGTCTCCCGCGATGGCGCCCTGCTGCGCTTCATCGGGCCGATCCTGGCCCTGCCCCTCATCGGCCTGGCCGTGGGTCGTGACTATTGGGGGTTCGTGGTTGTCCCCGTGCTCGTCGTCCTGGCCGTCGAGGCCGTCGCCGCCGTTTCCTCGCCCTCGCCGGCGCACGCCTGAGCAGGCGAGGAGCCCCCGGCCCAAAGGTCGCAGGCTCGGGTTATCCTCGGAGCGTGTCTGACAAGCTTGTGATTCGCGGGGCGCGGGAGCACAACCTGCGCAATGTGTCGCTCGAGCTGCCTCGGGACAAGCTCATCGTGTTCACCGGTTTGTCCGGGTCTGGGAAGTCTTCGCTGGCGTTCGACACCATCTACGCCGAGGGCCAGCGGCGCTACGTCGAGTCGCTGTCGTCGTATGCCCGGCAGTTCCTGGGCCAGATGGACAAGCCCGACGTCGACTTCATCGAGGGTCTGTCGCCGGCCATCTCGATCGACCAGAAGTCGGCCTCCCGGAACCCGCGGTCGACCGTCGGGACGATCACCGAGGTCTACGACTACCTCCGTCTCTTGTTCGCTCGCATCGGCGTGCCCCACTGCCCCAACGACGGCACGGTGGTCAGCCGCCAGACCCCACAGCAGATCGTCGACCGCATCCTCGAGCTGCCTGAGGGGACGCGGTTCCAGGTGCTGGCACCCGTGGTGCGGGGCCGCAAGGGCGAGTACGAGGGGATGCTCGAGGAGCTCTCGAAGCAGGGCTTCGCCCGGGCCCGGATAGACGGCGAGATCCGCGAGCTCACCGACGAGATCAAGCTCGCTCGCTACGAGCAGCACACCATCGAGGTGATCGTCGACCGGCTCATCTCCAAGCCCGGGATCGAGCGACGGCTCACCGACTCGCTCGAGACGGCACTCCGCCTGGCCGAGGGTGTGGCCGAGGTGCAGCTCGTCCGGAAAGATGGCGAGCCCGCGTCCGACGACGAGGTCATGACCTTCAGCCAGCACCTGGCCTGCCCGGTGTGCGGCCTGTCGTTCGACGAGCTGGCGCCGCGGAACTTCTCGTTCAACTCTCCGTACGGGGCGTGCGCCCATTGCGTCGGGCTAGGGACCCGATTCGAAGTCGATCCCGAGCTAGTGGTGCCGAACCCCGACCTCTCGATCGACGAAGGTGCCGTCGCTCCGTGGGCCGGTGCTCGGGGCGAGTACTTCCACCGGGTGCTGGCAGCCGTGGCCGAGACCTTCAAGTTCAAGACGACGACCCCGTGGGGCAAGCTCAAGAAGGCCGACCAGAAGGTGCTGCTCTACGGCTCGGGCACCAAGCAGGTCCACGTGCAGTACAAGAACCGCTACGGCCGGGTGCGCTCGTACCACACGCATTACGAGGGGGTCGTCACCTACCTGCAGCGCCGCCACTCCGAGGCCGAGTCCGACTACATGCGGGAGCAGATCGAGGGCTACATGCGCGAGGTGCCGTGCCCTGACTGCCAGGGCTCGCGGCTCAAGCCCGAATCGTTGGCCGTCACCATCGGCGCCATGAGCATCAACCAGGTGTGCGATCTCTCCATCGCCAAGTCGGCCGAGTTCCTCGCCGCCCTCGAGCTGAGCGAGCGCGACCGTCTCATCGCCGAGCGCGTGGTCAAGGAGATCAACGCCCGCATGCAGTTCCTCCTCGATGTCGGTCTCGACTACCTCACCCTGAACCGATCCTCGGGAACATTGGCGGGCGGCGAGGCTCAGCGCATCCGCCTGGCTTCGCAGATCGGCAGCGGGCTGGTTGGCGTGCTCTATGTCCTCGATGAGCCGTCCATCGGGCTGCACCAGCGCGACAACCGCCGCCTCATCGACACCCTGATCCGCCTCCGCGAGCTTGGGAACACGGTCATCGTGGTCGAGCACGACGAGGACACGATCCGTGTCGCCGACCACATCGTCGACATCGGCCCAGGGGCGGGCGAGCACGGCGGCGAGATCGTCGTGTCGGGCAAGCTGAGCGACCTCCTGAAGTCGAAGCGCTCGCTCACCGGGCAGTACGTCTCGGGCCGGAAGTCGATCCCCGTCCCGTCGATGCGTCGCGAGCCGGGCAACGACTGGCTCATCGTGCGCGGCGCCCGTGAGCACAACCTCAAGAACATCGACGTCGAGTTCCCCTTGGGCTGCTTCGTCACCGTCACTGGCGTGTCGGGCTCGGGCAAGTCCACCCTCGTGAACGACATCCTCTACCGGACCTTGATGCAGCGCGTCTACAAGTCGAAGACGCCGCCCGGTCGTCACAAGACGGTCGAGGGGGCCGAGCTGCTCGACAAGGTCATCAACATCGACCAGTCGCCCATAGGCCGCACCCCACGATCGAACCCGGCCACCTACACCGGGGTCTTCGACCACATCCGGCGGCTGTTCAGCCAGACCCAGGAGGCCAAGGTGCGGGGCTACCAGCCCGGCCGGTTCTCCTTCAACGTCAAGGGCGGCCGCTGCGACGAGTGCTCGGGCGACGGCACCATCAAGATCGAGATGCACTTCCTGCCCGACGTGTACGTCCCGTGCGAGGTCTGCAAGGGGGCCCGCTACAACCGCGACACGCTCGACGTGACCTTCAAGGGCAAGAACATCGCCGAGATCCTTGACATGCCGTGCGAGGAGGCCGTCGACTTCTTCGCCAACCAGCCCGCCATCTCGCGCCATATGCAGACGATCGTCGACGTCGGCCTCGGCTATGTCCGCCTGGGTCAGCCCGCCCCGACCCTGTCGGGCGGAGAGGCCCAGCGGGTGAAGCTGGCCAGCGAGCTGTCGAAGCGGTCAACGGGCCACACCATCTACATCCTCGACGAGCCGACGACGGGCCTCCATTTCGAGGACATCCGCAAGCTCCTCACCGTGTTGTCGAGGCTGGTCGACCAGGGCAACACCGTTCTGGTCATCGAGCACAACCTCGACGTCATCAAGACGGCCGACTGGGTCATCGACCTGGGGCCCGAGGGCGGCGACGGCGGAGGTGCGGTGGTGGTCGAGGGGACCCCCGAGACGGTGGCCAAGACGACCGACAGCCACACCGGGAAGTTCCTCGCCCCCCTGTTGGGGATGTAGCTCTGGTCGAGGTCGACCGGCCCATACTGGGAACGTGAGGCGCGCCGCCCGTCCGCTGATGTACCTGGGCACGGCTCTCATCGTGCTCGGGCTGGGCAAGATCCACGCTGAGTTCATCGGCCGCTACGACTTCACGGGGTCGGTTCGCTTCGCCTGGTCGCTGGCCTACATCGGCGTGTTGTGTGTGGTGGCCTACGGGATCGGGCTGCCCGACCTGCCTCGGACCGATCGTTCTGCCATCGCCTCGTCGCTGGCCGCCGCCGCCGGTGGCGCGGTGGGGATCTCGCTGCTCCAGCTCTTCACGGGCGATGCCCTGCTGCCCCGCTTCGTGGTGTTCGGCGCCGCCCTCTCTCTCACTGCTTGGTACATCTTGACCGTCGAGGTCGCCACGGGCGGGCGCACCCGGGACGAGGAGCGAGATCGCGCCCTTTTCGTCGGGGGACGCGACGCCGCCGAGCTCCTCGCGCGTGACATCGTCCTCAGCCCGGAGCGCCCCGTCCTCTTGGTTCGGACCATGGCGGTCGATGAGGCCCAGTCGGCCTCACCGCGGAGTCGACCTCTACTCGAGGGCGTCATGGCCGAGCGGGCCTCCGTCGTGATCCTCGATCGTGACGCTCAGGCCAACGAGAACGTGGTGGGACAGGCGGCCAAGCTGCACGAGGAAGGCATCCGCATCCGCACCCTCTCGCTCTTCTACGAGGAGTGGCTCGGAAAGCTGCCGGTCAGTGAGCTCGAGCGGGTCTCGATGCTGTTCGACATCGGAGAGGTGCACCGAGCCAGGTACGGCCGCATCAAGCGGCTCTTCGATCTGGTGCTCGCGGCCTCCGGCGCCGTCGTGATGATCGTGCTCCTGCCGTTCATCGTCATCGGCGACGCTTTCGCCAACCGCGGGTCGCTCTTCTACCGGCAGGAGCGCATCGGGAAGAATGGTGAGCCGTTCAACATCTACAAATTCCGGACCATGCGCCCAGGTCCGCCGGCCGTCATGGGTGCGGGCGAGTGGACCAAGGAGCGGGATCCCCGGATCACTCCGTTCGGCGCCCTGCTGAGGCGGACCCACCTCGACGAGCTC
>JAUTXA010000134.1 GCA_030838265.1 Actinomycetota bacterium
CCCGGCCGACGGCAGGATGGCGATGGCGAAGACGAGGGAGCCGATGCTCAGCACCCGCATGCGCCGACGAGCGACGCTGGGCTGACCCCGACCGGCGCGCCACAGCCGAGCGGTCACCAGGATGGACAGACTCCCCCACTGCACGATGATCAGATAGACGTAGCCGAGGAGCCACCACGGGCGATGCGCCGTGGCCGCCGGGAAGTAGGGGACGGCAAAGCCCCAGATGACGACAGCGGCGGTGAGGAGCAGCGCGACCGAGTCGCTGCGCCGGCGCTCGTGCTTGAAGGCGGCCATGAAGCGGTACACGCAGTACGGGTAGAGCAGCAGGACGGCCAGCAAGATCTTGATGTAGGTGACCGACCAGAACCAGTGCCACGCCACGTCCGGATGGTTCGGCAACGGCAGGGCCAGGAAGCTCACCGACGCCAGCGTCAGGAAGGTGAGCACAACCCAGCGGCCGGCTTCGCCGCCGTGGCGGCGCCAGCGCGAGAAGGCCAGGGCCAGCAGCCCCGAGAAGACGAGTCCGTTGAGAAATGTGACGAGCTTCAAAGGGTGTCTGACCCCTCCTTCGCCCGCCAGTGTTCGACCCCTCTGGGCCGTCGTCAATGCCGGGAGCGGAGGTTCGCGGCCTTTACCGGTTTTGCCGGGAAATTTCTTCGCCCAACGGGGCAAACCGGGGCGGTCGACGGTCGGTGAACGCCGCCACTCCCTCGGCGAAGTCGGGGCCGGCGATCATCTCCCGCATCTCGACCTCGGCCCGCGACGCCGCGCCATCGAGGTCGGAGAGCAGATCGCCCCACAGCTGGCGCTTCATGGCCAGCAGCGATGCCGGCGAAGCCTCAGCCGCCATGGCCCGCGCGTACTCGAGGGTCCCGGGCAAGAGCTGATCGGCGGGGAGCACCCGGTTGACGAGGCCGAGCTCGGCTGCCTCCTCGGCCAGCACCACCCGCGACGAGAAGAGAAGGTCGGCGGCGCGCGCCGCCCCGATGACGCGGGGCAGGAGCCACGAGACGCCATGCTCGGCAGGGAGACCCAGGCGGGCGAACGAAGTTGTGAGCTTGGCCCCAGCAGCGGCGAACCGGATGTCGGCGAAGCACATGAGGACGAAGCCCACGCCGGCCGCCGCGCCGTTCACGGCGGCGATGACGGGCTTGCGTAAGCCGAGAAGGAACGAATGGTCGTGGTCGAAGTCGGGACGGACGCCGCGGCCCGGCCAGACCTCGGGCTCGCCGGGGCGGGAGCCGTCGTCGTACTGGCCGGCGTCGGCCATGTCGCTGAGGCCGCGCATGTCGGCACCGGCGCAGAAGCCCCGTCCCGCACCGGTGATGACGATGACCCGCACCGCCGGATCGGCGTCGGCGTCAGCCAAGGCCTGGCGATAGTCCCGGCCCATGCGCGCCGTCCACGCGTTGAGGCGATCGGGTCGGTTCAGGGTGACGGTCGCCACCCCGTCACTCACCTCGTAGAGGACGACGGCCCCGGTCACGGCGTCACCACCACCTCTCCCACCATGCCCTTCCCGTCAGCCGTGTGGAGGGTGCACTCGTACCTGTAGGTCCCGACCTGGTCGAAGACGTGGTCGAAGGAGCCCTGGGTCATGGTCCCCGACGCGAAGTTCTGGAAGGTCACGTTGTGAGCCGTGCCTCCCGGCCATCGCCACGTGACCTTCTCGCCCGTGCGAATCGACAGGTGTCCCGGCGAGAAGACGAGCTCGGGATCTTCGAGGCGTACGACGGTGGCGCCGGAGTCCTTGGGCGACGAGTTCCCGCGGCAGCCCACCAGTCCGGCGCTCGCCAACGCCAGGCTCAAGGCACAGAGCATGCTCTTGGTCACCGGGTCGTGCCGGCCTCGGCCCGCCATGTCGCCAGCAGGGGAAGCAGCTCGGGGAGACGGTCGATGACGGCCGACGGCTCGACGTCGTACGACGGCACCATGGGGTTGGTTCGTAGCACGCCCCGCAGGCCCGACCGCAATGCGCCGAAGACGTCGTCGTAGGGGCGGTCGCCGACGAAGACAGCGGCTGCCGGGTCATCGACCTCGAGCGCGTCGAGTACATGGCGGAAGGCGCTGGCATGCGGCTTGGTGCGCTCCATCTCGCTCGTGTAGCAGCGCACATCGAGCAGGTCGGTCAACCCGTCTCGATCGAGGAAGTGCTCGTGGAACGACCGGGGCCAGTGGGTGTTCGACAGCAGCCCGGTCTTGAAGCCCTGCTCCCTGATGGCCCTCAGGGTGGGTGCCGCGTCGTCGTCGTGGACGATGTGTGGCGTCCACGAGTCGAGGTGGCGGACCGCGGCTTCCTCGAGCACGGCCTCGGCCACGTCGAGACCCAGCTGCTGGGATGCCAGCGCGAGGATCTCGGCCAGAGTCGCGGGGCGCTGGTCCTCGGCCACCCGATCCCAGATCGACTGCTCGACGGCCACCAGGTGGTCTCGCACCTCGTTGACCCGCTCCGGGGCCAAGTGCTCGGCCGCCAGGGTCCAGACATCGATCATCTCGAGGCTGGCGAAGACCGACAGCGTCCCGCCCCAATCGAAAATCACGGCTTCAAGCGGCATCGGCGCGGCAATCTACGGCATGGCCGTGATCAGGCGAACCGAGCTCGGCGATCTCGATGCCCTGGGCGAGATCCACGTGCGGTCGTGGCAGGTCGCCTACCGGGGCCTCATCCCCGACGACTACCTCGACGCCATGGACGTCGGGCAGAGCCAGGCCCGGTGGCGCGAGCTCTTCGCGCCGGGAGGCGACGCCGGTCCCATACAGCTGGTCGCCCTGGCTGACGACGGGACCCCTGCCGGCTTCGTCTCCGGCGGCCCATCGTTGGCCCAGGACGAGCCGGGGTGGGGCGCCATCTACGCCATCTACCTGCACCCCGACCACCTCGGGAAGGGAGTAGGCCGGGCACTGATGGCGGCCGGCGTCGAGGCCCTGCGCGCCCTCGGGTTCGCCGAGGCGTCGCTGTGGGTCATGCCCGGCAACGCGCGGGCCCGCCGCTTCTACGAGATCGCAGGGTGGACGACAGACGGCGTCACCAAGAGGGAGACGATCAGGGGTGTGGATGTGGATGAGATCCGCTACCGCCGTTCGCTGACGCCGGACGGTCCCGCGTCTCCAGCCACCGCTTGAACCCAGCGGCGTTCGAGTGGACGCCGTTGAGGGTCTCGAGCTTCTCGCGGTCGGCCTCGTCGACGGCGGCCAGGTCGGCACCGAAGGCGTCGTCGAGAGCGGTGGCGATGTCGCGATCCTCCCGCCACGCCGCCTCGGCCACCTCGGCCCAGCGGCGCAGGGTCCCCTCGGCCTCGTGCAGCGTGTCGAGCGGGCTGGGAACCAGGCCGTAGTGAGCGAGGGCGACACCAGAGGGGTTGCGGGCCGCGAACTTGTGCAGCGAGGTGATGGCCTGCTCGAGGTCGAAGTCGGGCGGCGGGGTCGACGGGCGGAGGATCCCGGCATCGGGCAGGCGGACGCCCACCGCGTCGCCGGCGAAGAGGATCCCGCTCTCGGAGTCGTGCAGGGCCAGGTGGTGCTTGGCATGGCCTGGTGAGTCGACGGTGGTGAGCACGCGGTTGGGGCTGACCACGATGTCCTCGCCGTCTTCGAGGACGTGGATGCGCTCGACGGGCGTGGGGTCGAGCCGGCCGTAGAGCTGGTCGAGGAGGTCGCCGTAGACGAGGGCGGCCGACCGGACGAGCCGGGAGGGGTCAGCGAGGTGGCGGGCCCCCTTCTCGTGCACGTAGACGGTGGCGTTGGGGAAGGCCCGGGCCACGTCGCCCACTCCCCCGGCGTGGTCGAGATGGATGTGGGTGACGGCGACGCCCTTGAGATCGGCGGGGCCGACGCCATGCGCTTCGAGGGCGGCGAGGAGGGCGGGCACCGACGACTGGCTTCCCGTCTCGACCAGGACGGGCTCGTCACCCTCGATCAGGTAACCGGCCGTGATCCGCTCCCAACCCCCCAGGAGGGTGTCGAGCTGGATCACGCCGGGACCGATCACGTCTGCCATGGCCCGAGCCTATGGCTAGCGTCGGGGCCGATGGCCTGCCCCACCTGTGGCTTCGACGACCAATCGGTGAGCCCCGCTGATGCGGCGGTCGCCGTCCGCTCCTACGACCGCCGCTTCCGCGACCTGCTCGTGCGCCGCGACGACGAGGACCGCGACGACTCACTCGTCCGACGCCGAGGGGCCGATGGCTGGTCGGGCCTCGAGCACACCGCCTACGTGGCCGCCGCCCTGGCTGAAGTCGACGAGGCGCTGCGTCGCATCCTCATCAGCGACTCCCCGTCGGTCTCGCTCCCACCGGTCGATGGAGGGGCACCCCCTTCGGCCGGCGATGTCGACAGTGTCGTCGGGCGGCTGACGTCTTCGACGGGGGCGTTGGCCAAGACAATCGAGGGCGCCAGCGGTGAGGATTGGAACCGCACCGGCTCGGTGGACGGCCGAGAGACGACGGCGCTCGCCCTCGCCCGCCACGCCGTCCATGTCGGCATCCACCACCTCCGCGCCGCCGAGCGCGTCCTGCAAGAGGTCAAGGGCCAGCCGGCAGGGTGAGTCGGCGGCTATGGGGAGCTCTGGGCCTCGCGGCCTCACTGGCCGTGGCGTCGTGCGCGCCCTCTAGCCACCCGCAGCGGAGTGCGGCTTGCTCGACCCTTCAAGCTCAGGTCGCGGCGACGTCGAAGGCCGCGTCTGACGTGATCCATCTCAACAAGACTGAGATCGGGATGTATTTCAAGAGTCGGACCCAGCGACTCCGCGCCCTGGCGAGGGCTGACTCGAACGACCGCCGGGAAGCCTCGGCCTTCGCGGCGATGGCCGACATTCTTGAGCGCGCCACGCCTCTCGTTGTGGGCCGCTGGGGACCAAGCGATGGAACGGCCCTCCACGCTCGGGCCTTCGCGAGTCGAAGATTCAGAGTTGCGTTTGAGGCACTCGCGGAGGCGAAGGATAAGTCCGCCAGCCGGTGGAGCGAAGCCGGATCGAACGCCCAGTGGGCGGCCTTTCGGCTGGCGACTCGCTGTCACCGAGCCGATCCGGTCCCCCAATCTTCGCTGACCGCCGCTGACGCTTCGCTTCGCGCTCAACTGCCGATCTTGGCGGTCGACGTTTCCACGGGAGGCCGGCTTGAGCGCCTCGATGCCACCGGCGCCGTCACCCGCCTGGGCGTCGACGACTTGCGGGTCTCGTTCCCATTGCTCTCGCCCGACGGCACGACCCTTGTTGCGGTGACCACCACCAAGAACGACAAGGAGCCAAAGGCCCGGTCGCTCTCACTGTCGGGCGACGTACAGCGCACATTCCCGGGTGTCGTGGACTGCGTCGGTTGGGCGCCTGGCAGCGTTCCGGTGCTTGGACGCTACGAAGGCACCGCAATGAGCTTCCGGAAGGCTGTCGACGGGGCGCCTCTCCCCATCCCTGGCGGCTCGTGCCCGATCGCCCGAGGCCAGACGACAGACATCTTGACCGTCGTGGGCGCCTCTGAGGAGAGCCAAGTCGAAGTCGCCGTCGTAGGCCCCGACTACAGGATCCGACAACGATTTGGGCGAGCTCCCTGCCGGTTTGTCGAGGGACAATCAAGTCCAATCGCCGATGAGATCGTGATGACTGCGGCCTGCGACGATCCATTCGAGAGTGGGCTTTGGATGGCCGAGCCCGATGGACAACTGAGGCATGTTTTGCCGTGCGTCTGCGGACCGGCGACCTTCAGCCCGGACGGCACGTGGCTGGCGTTCGCCATTCGCCCGTTGGACGCCGGCGAGGGAAGCACTGATATCCGCCTCGGTTTCGCGAGGCGCGACGGCTCAGGTGCCTTCTACCTCGATGTACGTGGACTCAGTTTTCCGATGTGGACGCCCAAGCTCTCCATCGCTCGCTGAGCAGGCACAGGCGTTTCCCGCCGCCCGGCAACGGGCACGACCTCCCGGTACCAGTCGTATTGGACTGAGGGGAGTTACGTGATGGGTTTGCACCGACGCAAGGGCGCCGACGACACCAACGTGGTGCGCAGGCCGGCGAACGAGCCGGCGACGGTCGTCGAGACCAGGGACCACCGGACGGCCTTGGCCGCCGACGCCGATCTGGGTGATGTGGCGACGGCCGGCGTCATCGCCGGGACCATGGTCGCGGTGATGACGACAGGCATCCTGCTCGCCGTCCTGGGCGGCCTGGCCTTCGCCCTCGCCGGCGGCACCAGCTATCCGCGATCAGCCTCGACATGGGGCATCGGTGGCGCCGTGGTCGCCATCTTCTCGGTGTGGGCCGGCTTCACGTTCGGCGGCTACACGAGTGGGCGCATGGCCCGTCGCGCCGGTGCCACCAATGGGTTCCTGGTGTCGTTCACCGCCGTCGTCGGCGTGGTCGTCGCTCTGGCCGTCTGGACGAAGAGCGGCGACGCCGGTTTGCTCGGCGGCTGGATCCACAACGCGGGCATCCGCAGCACGACCGGGTGGATGACGGTCAGTGCCCTCACCGGCCTCGGCGCCCTGGTGATCATGGTCCTCACCTCGACCCTCGGCGGAGTGATGGGCGAGCGCTGGCACACCGCCCTCATCGAGCGAGCGCTGGCCAACCGGACGACCGAGAGCACCGATACCGACAGTGACACCATCGATGTCCGGGACCGGCGCGAGGTTCGGGCCCGCGACACCGAGGTGGTGGATGACGACGTTCGCAGCCGCGACGACGTGCGCAGCCGCGACGACGTGATCGCTCAGGGTCGCCGGTAGCGCCGCACGTAGTCAGGGACGACGGGCTCGCCAGCCGGCGAGCCCGTCGTGTCGCGCTCGGGCTCGCCCGCGGTGGTGACCAGCGGCAAGATGCCGGCCCAGTGCGGCAGGGCGTAGTCCTCGTCGTCATCGACCGGATGCCCGGTGCGGACCTTGGCCGACGCCTCGTTGAGATCGAGGGCGAGCACCGTCGTCGCCGTCAGCTCCTTGGCCGTCGGCCAACGGGTGTCGTCCCACCGCCCGGGGACGATGTGCTCGACCAGCAATCGCATGGCCTCCATCTTCTGCTCCGGGTCGCGAACCTCGGTGGCCGTCCCGTAGACGACGACGCAGCGGTAGTTCACCGAATGGTGGAAGGCCGACCGCGCCAGCACCAGGCCATCGATCAACGTGACAGTGACGCAGCAGTCGACTCCTCTCTTGAGCGACCGGAGCATGGCGCTGGCCGGAGATCCGTGGACGTAGAGGGTGTCGCCGGCCCGAGCGTAGGTGGTGGGGATCACGCGCGGGCGGCCGTCGATGACGAACCCGACGTGGCAGACGAAGGCCTCGTCGAGGATGGCGTCGATGGTCTCTCGGTCGTAGCGGCCGCGAGCGGGCAGCCGCTTCACCTCGGTGCGGGGCGACGCCGGCCCCTCGCTCACGGCCTCGCTCACGCCAGCGACACCAGGTCGAGCAGGTCGTCCGACCAGTGGTCGAGGGTGGCCTCGGGCATGAGCAGGACCCGGCTGGGGCCGAGGGCCTCGACGAACTGAGCGTCGTGGGAGACGAGCACCATGGCGCCCGGCCAGGCGCCGAGGGCGACGGCCACCGCGTCGCGCGACGGTGGGTCGAGGTTGTTGGTGGGCTCGTCGAGCAGCAGCAGGTTGTGCCGGCCGACCACCAGCTGGGCCAGGGCCAGCTTCGTCTTCTCGCCCCCCGACAGCGTCGACGCGTCCTGGAACGCCTTGTCGCCGGGCAGGTTGAACATGCCGAGGAGGCTGCGCAGCTCGGTCTCGGGCAGGTCGGCCTGCTCGCGCATGTGGCTGAGCAAATCGACGCCGGCCCGGATGCCCTCGTGCTCCTGGGCGTAGTAGCCGGCCGAGACACCCACACCGAAGCGGACGTCTCCGGCGTCGGCCTCGGTCTCGCTGGCCAGGATGCGCAGCAGGCTGGTCTTACCCGCGCCATTGAGGCCCATGATCAGCAGGCGCTCACCGCGCTCGAGGGCGAACGATGCGTCCTCGAACACCGGTGGCCCGCCATAGCCCTTGGCCAGGCCCTCGACCTCGAGGACGGTGCGCCCGGCATGGGGCGGGTCGGGGAAGCGGAAGCGATGGCGCTGCTCCCTCGAAGGTCCCTCGACCGCCGTGGACCGCAGTCGCTCGACCCGGTGGTCGAGGACCTTGGCCAGCCGGGCTCGCTTGGCGCTGGAGTGGCGCATGGCATCGGCCAGCGAGCCGAGGCGGCGGATCTCGGCCTCCTGACGAACGGCCAGCTTGGCCAGTCGGACCTCGTCGCGAGCGCGGGCCTCGCGGTACTGCGAGTACGTCCCCTTGTACTCGACGACCGTCCCCTCGTCGAGATGCAGCACGCGC
>JAUTXA010000195.1 GCA_030838265.1 Actinomycetota bacterium
ACGCACCGGCCGGTGCCGATCGGGGTGGTCGGCAGCGGGCTCGACATCATCTACCCGAGCCAGAACGCCCGGCTGTGGGGCCGGGTGGCCAACCACGGCCTGCTCCTGTCGGAGGCGCCCCCTGGCGCGCCGCCCGAAGCGTGGCGGTTCCCGGCCCGCAACCGGATCATCGCCGCCCTTGCCCACGTCGTCGTCGTGGTCGAGTCCCACGCCGTGGGCGGCTCGATGCACACCGTCGACGCGGCGCGTGAGCGGAGCGGCGAGATCCTGGCGGTGCCCGGCGCCATCCGCAGCCCGGCCTCGGTCGGCACCAACCACCTCTTGAGCGAAGGCGTCGGCCCATGCCGCGACGTCGTCGACATCGTGACCGCCATCAACCGGGCCCGCCCGACGAGTGCCGCGGTGCAGGTGCCGGCCGGCGCGGGGACGACGATGCGCCCGCCGCCTCGTAACGAGAAGGCAGCGCGGCAACAGGTGCTGGCCCAGCTGGGTCCCACCGCCAGCGTGGTGCTCGACGCCGTGGGGTGGGAGCCCAGCAACCTCGACCAGATCCTGCTGCGGACGGGGTTGCGACCGGGCCAAGCCGGCGTCGCCCTCGAGGAGCTGAAGGGGGCTGGCGTCGTCATCGAGAGCAGCGGGTGGTGGGAGCGGGCCCCGCTCAAGTCCGCCCGAACGCGGAAGGCGGTCAGTACGGTGAGATGAGTGAGCTGGGAGCTCGATCGGTTCGTGGCATCGCTCACCGGGCTGGCGCCGGCCACGGTGCAGGCCTACGCGTCCGACGTGGTGGCCTTCGCCGACTGGGCCGAGCGCGGTGGGCTCGACGGCCCGACCGCCATAGATCGCCTGCTGCTGCGCCGCTACCTGTCGTTCCTCACCACCCGGCGCTACGCCCGGCGCACCATCGCCCGCAAGGCCGCCGCCCTGCGCCGCTACTTCGCCTGGCTGCACCGCACCGGGGTGATCGAGGCCGATCCGGCGGCCCGGCTCAGCGCACCCCGCGGCGAAGGCCGCCTCCCCGAGGTGCTGGGACAGGCCGACCTGGCGGCCATCCTCGACCAACCCCCGGCCAAGGTCGACGACGACCCCGAGGAGATACGCCTGCGCGACGACGCCGTCCTCGAGCTCCTCTACGGCAGCGGGCTCCGGGTGGCCGAGCTGTGCGCCCTCGACCGCGACGGCCTCGACCTCGGGCGCCGCCTCGTCACCGTCTGGGGGAAGGGTTCAAAGCAGCGCCAAGTGCCCATGAGCGAGCCTGCCGCCGACGCCATCAGCGCCTGGTTGGAGCGGGGCCGGGCCCACCTGGCCACCGAGGCCACACCGGCGGCGGCCGTCTTCGTCAACCGGCGGGGAAAGCGGCTGGGCACGCGCGATGTGCGGCGCATCCTCGACCGCCGAGCGCTGTCGCCGACCCATCCCCACGCCCTCAGGCACAGCTTCGCCACCCACCTCCTCGATGGGGGGGCCGACCTGCGCGTCGTGCAGGAGCTGCTGGGGCACGCCAGCCTACAAACCACGCAGGTCTACACTCACGTGAGCAAGGAACGGCTGGTGGCGGTGCACAGTCAGACCCATCCCCGGGCATAGGACGGTACGTGGCGCAGGACGACGACGACGTCACAGTGATCCAAAGGTTGTGGTCGGACTACAAGTCCACGTCCGACCGCGACGCGCGCGACCGCCTGATCGTCCACTACTCGCCGCTCGTGAAGTACGTGGCCGGTCGTGTGTCCGTCGGCCTGCCCCAGAACATCGAGCAAGCCGATCTCGTCAGCTACGGGATCTTCGGGCTCATCGACGCCATCGACAAGTTCGACACCGGACGCAACATCAAGTTCGAGACCTACGCCATCGCCCGCATCAAGGGCGCCATCATCGACGAGCTGCGCTCGATCGACTGGGTGCCCCGGTCGGTGCGGGCCAAGGCTCGATCGGTCGAGAAGGCCTACGCCAAGCTCGAGGCCACGCTGTTGCGCACCCCGACCGACGCCGAGGTGGCCGAGGAGATGGGGATGACCGAGCAGGAGCTCCACAACGTCTTCAACCAGATCTCGTTCGTCGGCCTCGTCGCCCTCGACGAGATGCTGGCCGGCGGCGACCGGGGCGAGTCGACGACGCTGGGCGACACCATCCCCGACAAGGGCGACGGCCCGGTGCAGGCCTACGAGGTCGAGGAGATGAAGCAGATCCTGGCCGGGGCCATCAACCGCCTCGGCGACCGCGAGAAGATCGTCCTCACCCTCTACTACTACGAGGGCCTGACCTTGGCCGAGATCGGCGAGGTCCTGGGGGTGACCGAGAGCCGGGTCTGCCAGATCCACACCAAGGCCGTCCTCCAGCTGCGATCGAAGATGGTCGAGCCGGAGCGGGAGTCGGTCTAACCCTTTCCCCCGGCTCGAGGCGCCGGTAGCCTCAGCCTCGCTGCGCTTCCCCCTGTTGCCGCCTCACCGCCGGGGGTCCCATGCGCCGCCACCCGTCTCACCGCGCCTTGCCGCGCGTCCTCGTTGCCCTTGCT
>JAUTXA010000197.1 GCA_030838265.1 Actinomycetota bacterium
TCGCTCGGGTGGCGATCGCCTGGTTGGCCGTGGCTCAGGCCGTGGCCCTCGTGCAGCTCGTCGCCCGGCGCGGCGACGAGGGCGGGTACACCTCACCGCGATGGCAGAGGGCGGCACCCGGTCTGGCCGATCGCCTGCGGCCCTACGGGACCCTGGCCAGCAACCGTCCCGAGGCGGTGTGGATGCTCTCGGGCCGCAGCGCCACCCGCCTGCCCAGCGCGGGAGACGGCGCCCAGCTGGCGGCGCTCAAGGACGCCCTCGACCGGGGCGGCGCCATCGTCGTCCTGCCCAACCTCGGCCTCGGGCCGCGCACCTACCTCATCGACGGCCGGGAAGCGGCCCACCGCCTCGGCTACCGCGTCGTCTGGCGCTACCAGCAGGTGCGGGTCTACGCCCCCAAGCCAAAGGCCAGGCCTAAGAGGTCATGCCCTGCAGCCCAACCAGGGCCCGGGCGTGCTCGATCTCGCCCATGTGACGCAGGCCGTGCTGGTAGATCCAGCACTCGGTAGCGTCGAGGCGGGTGATGCCGGCCGGCCCCGCCACGCGCGCGCTGTAGGTCGAGGCGATGGCGGGTGGGAAGGGACGGGCCACGACCACGTCGTCGATCGTCGTCGGGTCGACCGCGGCCAGCCACGTCTCGGTCTTGGCGAAGACCAGGCCCATGTACTCGTTGAAGGCGTCGTAGTCGCCGATGCGCTGGCCCACCATCTCGTCGACCGTCTTGTGCTTGCCGTGATCGGCAATCGTGAGCCCCATGCGCGCCGCCCACCCGTCGTCGTAGACCATGGCGCCCGCCCCCAGCATGGTGGCCGAGCCGTCCTCGATCTGGACGAAGTGAAAGAGCGAGAACGCGATGGGCAGCACCGGCTCGCGCTCGACGTGGTTGACCTGGTCGAGGTCCATGGTCGCCACCGCTTCCTCCCACACCGAGTGCATGGCCCGCATGCGGCGGCGCAGCGAGTCGATCCTGACGTCGACGACATCGGTCATGTTCATGCCTTCATTCCTTGGCCAGCTCGACCCGGGCGGTGGCGGCCACCTCGGCGGCGTCGGCCCGGCTGCGGATGTGAAAGGTGATGCGGTCGATCACGCCGGTGAACGGGAACGGCGCCGGGTAGTCGTCGACGACGGGCGAGAGGCCGTCGCGCCCGATGTCGAGCCCGGTCGAGCCCAGCATCCGAACGATCTTGGGGATCTCGACGCTGCCGACCTCGTCGCCGTCGACCACCAACGCCAGTCGCCCCCCCTTGTCGGCCCGGTCGAAGCGGGCGCCGAGCTGGTGAGGCCCAACCGTCAGGGCCAGCGGGGCGGTAGCCCGGTAGTGGGTGCCGAGGGCGTTGTAGTCGAAGTGCAGCTTCCCGTCCTGGACGAAGAAGGAGTGCCCGATGTTGTGGGCCCCCCGCGCGTAGAGCACGCCCTCGACGCCGGGACCGTCGGGGACGTCGACGTCGGCGGTGATCGTCCACGACCGTCCTCCCAGCGGCGGGCAGGCGTCAGCCGGGATGTGAGCGATGGGTGGGAAGTACACGTAGTCGCGCCGGGCGTGCACCGTGGCCGGCCGCGGAGCAGCGCCGAACAGCTCGATGGTGCGGTCGTCGAGGGGCAGCACGCCGTTCTGGCCGGCCTCGACCCACCACGCATCGATGAGCTGGCGCAGCCTGTCGGGGTGCTCGGCGGCCAGGTCGTGGCACTCGGAGAAGTCGTCGTCGAGGTGGTAGAGGCCCCACTCGTCGTCGTCGATGGGACGGCCCTGCTCGTGGTAGGTCGTGATCTTCCAGCCGTCGGCCCACAGCCCGCGGTGGCCCATCTGCTCGAAGTACTGGATCGACCGTGGCGCCGGCGCCGCCGCGTCGGTGAACGTGGCCAACAGCGAGGCGCCGTGCATCGGGATCTGGGCCACCCCGTTGTGCGAGGACGGGACGGGCGCGCCGGTCGCGGCGAGGATGGTCGGGGTGATGTCGACGGCGTGGCAGAACTGGCGTCGAATGGCACCGCAGTCGGTGATGCCCTGCGGCCAGTGGACGACGAGGGGGTCGCGCACTCCGCCGCCGTAGGTGTTCTGCTTGTACCAGCGCAGCGGCGAGTTGCCGGCCTGGGCCCATCCCCACGGGTAGTTCGAGTGCGAGTGCGGGCCGCCGATGTCGTCGAGGCGGGTGGCGGCGATGTCGTCGATGTTCTCCCACGCCGCGTTGAAGAAGCTCCACTCGTCCATGACGCCGAAGGGCCCGCCCTCGCGCGACGCCCCGTTGTCGGACATCACCATGAGCAAGGTGTTGTCGAGCAAGCCTCGCCGGGAGAGGAAGTCGACGAGCCGGCCGATCTGGGCGTCGGTGTGCTCGAGCATGGCGGCGAACGCCTCTTGCAGGCGGGAGGCGAAGGCTCGCTGGTTGTCGGTGAGGTCGGTCCACGCCGGCACGCCCGGGTTGGGCGGGGCCAGAGTCGTCCCGGCCGGCACGACGCCCATCTCGAGCTGGCGGGCGAACCATCGCTGGCGGGCCGCCTCGTAGCCGTCGTCGAAGCGCCCGCGCCACCGGGCCCGGTACTCGGCCGGGGCCTGGTGGGGGGCGTGGGTGGCGCCGAAGGCGAGGTAGAGGAAGAAGGGGCGGTCGGGGCGCACGGACTGCAGGTCGCCGATCCAGCCCGTCGCCTGGTCGACGATGTCCTCGGAGACGTGGTAGCCCTCGTCGGGGCGACGGGGCGGGTCGATGTGGCCGTTGTCGCTCGTCAGCTCGGGCGAGAACTGGTCGGTCTCGCCCTGGAGGAAGCCGTAGTAGCGGTCGAACCCCTTCTGCAGGGGCCAGTTGGTGTGGGGCCCGGCCGCCGAGCACTCCTCCATGGGGGCGAGGTGCCACTTGCCCGCCGCGTAGGTGGCGTAGCCGTGGGCCCGCAGCAGCTCGGCGACCGTCGCCGCCCGTGGGTTGATGCCGCCCCGCATGTGGGGGAATCCGGTGTTCCAGTTCGACACGCCCCGCATCCCGACGGCGTGGGGGTTGCGCCCAGTCAGCAGCGATGCGCGCGAGGGCGAGCACAGGGCGGTCGTGTGGAAGCTGTTGTAGCGGAGGCCGCCGGCCGCCAGCCGGTCGATGTTCGGGGTGGCCAGCTCGGATCCGTAGCACCCGAAGTGGGCGAAGCCGGTGTCGTCGAGCACGACCATCACCACGTTGGGGCCACCGAGGCCGGGCGGAGGCTCGGGCCACCACGGCGTCGACTCCTCGTAGGTGCGGCCGATGTGGCCGCCGAAGTCGGGCTCGTTGGGGGTGGTCACACTCCGAACCTAAAGTAGTGGCAGAGTGACTGTCAATAGTTTACTGTCAGGGCATGGCCGCAAATCCCGCCCCGACGCAGGCTGGCGACGAGCTCGACGGGCGCCGCCTGAGGCGCGAGCAGAACCGGGCCGCCGTGCTCGCCGCCCTGGTCGACCTCTTCGCCGAGGGCGAGTACCAGCCCAACGCCAACCTCATCGCCGAGCGGGCCGGGCTCTCGCCCCGT
>JAUTXA010000223.1 GCA_030838265.1 Actinomycetota bacterium
CGCCTGGCGGCGAAGGACTCGTCCATCGATCTGATGAGCCTCGACCCACCGTTCGTGCCGGAGTTCGCGGAGGCCGGCTTCCTTCGCCCCTTCTCGAGCGCCGAGAAGGCCGAGTTCACCCGCGGAGTGCTGGAAGGTCCGATCACGTCGGCCACGTGGAACGACAAGCTGTTCGCGGCGCCGTTCTGGGCAAACACCCAGCTCCTCTGGTATCGCAAGTCGGTCGTCCAGAAGGCGGGCCTGGATCCCGGTGCGGGGCCGGTCACCTGGGATCGCATCGTGAGGGCCGCCGAGGCCACCAGCACCACGGTGGAGGTCCAGGGCCGTCGCTACGAGGGCTACATGGTGTGGGTGAGCGCCCTCGTGTCATCAGCGGGCGGGCGCATCCTCATCAACCCGGAGGCGGGCAAGGACGTGCGGCCCGGCATCGACTCGGCCGCGGGCCGTCAGGCCGCCGCCACCATCCGAATGCTCGCCCGCTCGCGGGCCGCCGACCCTGGACTCTCGAATGCCGACGAGGAAGTGGCCCGCAAGGCCTTCCAGACGGACAAGGGCGGCTTCATGGTCAACTGGCCCTACGTCTACGGCGCGGCTCAGGAAGCAGTCGCGGGTGGCACCCTCGAGAAGGCGGTGCTCGACGACATCGGGTGGACGCGCTACCCGCGGGTGTTGGCGGACAAGGTCAGCCGACCGCCGATGGGCGGCATCAACCTGGGCGTTGGCGCGTACGGGAAGCACCCCAAGGAGGCGTTGGCTGCGGTGCGGTGCATCACGTCGGTGAAGAGCCAGGTCGAGTACATGGTCGGCGCCAAGAACCCGGGGGCGCGCGGCGCGGTCTACGACGATCCACAGGTTCGAAAGGTGTTCCCGATGGCCGACCTGATCCGCGAGTCGATCAACGACTCCGCGCCTCGGCCCCGCACGCCCTACTACACCGACGTGAGCTCGTCGGTCCAGCGTGAGTTCCACCCGCCGGCGTCCGTCCAGCCCACGCGCACGCCGCACGCCGCCTCGCGCCTCATCACCCAGGTCCTCAAGGACAAGGTCCTGCTGTGACAGTCACGGCCACGCCACCGGCAGCCGCGGCCGCATCCGGCCGACCGGTCATCAGCGACCGCAGACGGTCGGAGGAGCGGTTGGGTTGGCGCCTGGCCGGCCCCGCCTTCGTGGTCATGCTGGCGGTGACGGCCTATCCGATGCTCAATGCCGTCTACCTGTCGTTGTTCAGCTATCGGCTCACCGACCCGGGCGGACGGGAGTTCGTGGGGCTCCGGAACTACGGCGTGGTGCTCAGCGACGGACTGTGGTGGCAGGACGTCTTCACCACAGTGGTGATCACCATCGTCACCGTCGCCATCGAGCTGGTGATCGGCCTGGCCTTCGCCATGGTCATGCACCGCATCATTCTGGGCCGGCGCCTGATCCGCACGTCCATCCTCATCCCGTACGGCATCATCACCGTCGTCTCCGCCTTCGCGTGGCGGTACGCGTTCGCCCTCGACTCGGGGTTCGTCAACAAGTGGTTCGGCTTGGGGACGCTGAACTGGTTCGGTCAGCGCTGGTCGGCGATCTTCGTCATCTGCATGTCGGAGATCTGGAAGACGACACCGTTCATGGCGCTGCTCCTGCTGGCCGGCCTGGCGCAGGTTCCCGAGGAGCTGCAGGAAGCAGCCAAGGTGGACGGCGCGTCGTGGTGGCAGCGGCTCGTGAAGGTGACGCTGCCCAACATGAAGGGGGCCATCATGGTGGCCCTCCTCTTCCGTACCCTCGATGCGTATCGCATCTTCGACAACGTCTTCGTGATGACCGCGGGCGCCAACAAGACGGAGACGGTGTCGTTCCTCGCCTACCGGCAGATGATCAGCCGCACCGCCTTGGGGCTCGGATCAGCGGTTTCGGTGCTGCTGTTCATCTCGGTGGTGCTCATCGCGGCCGTCTTCATCCGCGGGTTCAAGGTCGACCTCGGCCGAATGCGGGGCGAGTGATGGGTCGGCGCAGGATCGGATGGATCGTGGCGGCCGCGTGCATCGTCTTCTACACGATGCTTCCCGTCGCCTGGATCGTGTCCCTCTCCTTCAAGCAGGGCGACGACATCGCCAGCAACAAGTTCCTGCCCTCGACGTGGACGCTGAAGAACTACCGCTCGGTCTTCAGCACCGACCTGTTCACCAGTTCACTGCGGAACTCGATCGGGATCTCGCTGATCGCCACCTTCCTGTCGGTCATCCTGGCCACGCTGGCCGCGTACGCCATCGCCCGTCTCGACTTCCGGGGCAAGCGGGTGATCCTGTCCATGGCGCTGGCCATCGCCGTATTCCCCGCCGTCTCGCTCGTCGGGCCCTTGTTCGACATCTGGCGCTCGATCGGCCTGTACGACACGTGGCTGGGGCTGATCATCCCGTACATGTCCTTCACCCTGCCGTTGTCGATCTGGACACTCTCCGCCTTCTTCCGCGAGATCCCCTGGGAGATGGAGCAGGCCGCCCAGGTCGACGGGGCCACGCCCTGGCAGGCGTTCCGCAAGGTCATCGTGCCCCTCGCTGCACCAGGGGTCTTCACCGCCGCCATCCTCACGTTCTTCTTTGCGTGGAACGACTTCGTGTTCGGCATCTCACTGACGTCGACCAGCCGGGCCCGGCCGGTGCCGGCCGCCCTCGCCTTCTTCAGCGGGTCCTCGCAGTTCGAGACGCCGGTGACGCAGATCGCCGCCGCATCCGTCGTCGTCACCATCCCCG
Source organism: Actinomycetota bacterium (assembly GCA_030838265.1). Classification (GTDB taxonomy): domain Bacteria; phylum Actinomycetota; class Acidimicrobiia; order Acidimicrobiales; family BP-101; genus BP-101. The sequence goes on from JAUTXA010000223.1 coordinate 2,736, forward strand.
TCATCCTCCTCGTCCTGCTCTTCCAAAAGCGCATCGTTGCCGGGCTCACGTCCGGCGCAGTGAAAGGCTGACCCAGGCCATGGCCCCTATCGACATCGATCACGCGGTCAAGCGCTACGGCGACGGCTACCCGGCGGTGAACGACGTCTCGCTGCAGATCGAGGACGGCGAGTTCATGATCCTGGTGGGCCCGTCCGGCTGCGGGAAGTCGACCCTCTTGCGGATGATCGTGGGCCTGGAGGACATCACCGACGGCGAGATCCGCATCGACGGTGAGCGGGTCAACGAGCAGGCGCCCCGAGAGCGCAACCTCTCGATGGTGTTCCAGAACTACGCCCTCTACCCGCACCTCACCGTGTTCGAGAACATCGCGTTCCCGCTCCGGCTGGCCAAGCTGCCAGACGACGAGATCAAGACGAAGGTGCGCGAGGCGGCCGCCACCCTCGAGCTCACCGAGCACCTCGACCGCAAGCCCAGTCAGCTCTCCGGAGGCCAACGCCAGCGGGTGGCCATGGGCCGAGCCATCGTCCGCGACGCGCGGGCCTTCCTCTTCGACGAGCCACTCTCCAACCTCGACGCCAAGCTGCGAGGCCAGACCCGCGCCGAGATCGCTCGCATGCAGCGTCGCCTCGGCATCACAACCGTGTACGTCACCCACGACCAGACGGAGGCCTTGACCCTCGGCGACCGGGTGGCGGTGCTGCGCAAGGGCATCCTCCAGCAGGTCGCCACGCCCCGAACGCTCTACGACCGCCCCGTCAACACATTCGTCGCGGGGTTCATCGGATCGCCACCGATGAATCTGCTCCCCGCTCGGGTCAACGGCGCAACCGTCGAGCTGCCGTTCGCGACCGTCCCGCTGCCCGACGCGATGGCCGAGTCGGTCCGAGGCAAGGACGTGCTGCTCGCCGGCGTGCGTCCGGAGAACTTCGACGACGCGTCGCTCGTCGACGACGCGGCCAAGGCGCGAGGCACCACC
>JAUTXA010000251.1 GCA_030838265.1 Actinomycetota bacterium
GGGATCCGGGATGGCCTTGACCTTGGTGTTGGCCGCGGCGCAGATGGGATCGGCCTTGGCGATGAAGGCCTTCTTGGCGGCCCCTGGTGCGGCCTGGGCCGCCTTCGCCGCTTGATCGGCTTGGGCCTGACCGCATTGGGTCGAGCCGTAGGCACGGGCCTTGCTGTCGGCGTCCTTGAAGTCGGTCTGGATGTCGGCCGCGCCCTTTTCGACCCCGGGGAAGTCGCCGCTCGTGGCCTTGGCGGCCAGTGCCCTGGCGTCGGCTGCGCCCTTCTTCAGGCCGGCTATGAAGGCCTTGGCGCCCTCGCCGTTCTTCCCGCTCGGTGCCTTGAGCGCCTCCAGCTGGGCCACCGTCTTGTTGGTGTTGTCCGCCAACTTGGTGCCAAAGTCCGTGAAACCGGCGACGTCAGACGGGACGGTGATCACCGACACGAGATCGTTGCCCTGCTTGCACGCTGGGTCGGCCTTGGCCAGAAAGCTCTTGATCGTGGGGCCGTTGCCGCACGCCCCTATCAGGGTGGCAGCGAAGGCCACGGCCACTACGACGATTCCTCGCCTCATCGCTTCTCCTTGGATATCGACCGATGACCGCCGGTCGGCGTGACGGAGAGTATGGCGGAGAATATGGCCACGCCGGACGAATCCGTCGTGAAAGGCTCAAGCGGGCGGAGTCGGCTGGCTTCCGCATTGATGGACGCCATAGGCGTCGGCCTTGCCCTCGAGCGTCGACTGGTTGATCTTGTCGAGCCAGGGCTTGGCGGCCGCCCGGTCGTGGGCCGCGAACGCGTCGCGGAAGTGATGCTCGGCGTCCAGCTCACTGGCCATCTCGGTCAGCCAGGCCTCCAGGGCGGGCTTGTCGAGCGACGGCTGCGGCAGGGCGCGCAGCTGGGCGAGCTGCTTGTCCTCGACCGCCAGCAGCTGGTCCTCAAAGACAACTATCTGGCTGTCGGACGGGTTGTCGCCCAGGACGAGCCCGTCGAGCTTCTGTGCCGTGCTCACGCAGACGGCGTCGGCCTTGGCGATGAAGCCCGCTTTCGACGCGGCGGGCGCCGCCGCCGCCGCCTGGGCCGACAGCTCGGCTTGAAAGCGGCCGCACTGCTTGGAGCCGAGCTGGCGAGCCGCCGTGTCAGCCCGGTGAAAGTCAGCTGCCGACGCCTTGACGGTCGGCTCGAGGGCCACGAAGTCACCGAATGCTGTCTTGTCGGACGTGGCGGTTGCGTCGGCCTCGCCCTTCCGTAGGGCGGCGAGCAATTCCTTGACCTTGTCCTTGGCCTTCCCACCTGGGAGCTTGAGGGCCTCGAGCCGGCTCAGCTCCTTCCTTGTCTGATCGGCTGTCTGGCTGCCGAACGACACGTAGCCCGCGAAATCGGTGGGCGAGGTGATCGAGGCGGCGTCGCGGTTGATGGCGGCGCAGATGGGATCGGCCTTGGCGATGAACGAGGCCAGCGACGGCCCGCTCGAACACGACGTCAGCCCGACTGCCATCAATCCCCCGAGGGTCAGACCCCAGGCCCAGCGCATCACGCGGGAAGGGTGGACCCGAGCTGCTCGGCGGCGTAGACGCGGAGGCGCTTGTAGTCGACCTTGCCATTGGGGGCCCGGCCGATGGTGTCGATGGTGACCACCTGCTTCGGGGCCTTGAAGGCGGCCAGGCGAGACTTCACATGGGCGATGACGTCGGCGGCGTCGACCTCGACCGAGGGCACGGCCTCGACGACGGCGACGATGGCCTCGCCCCACTTTTCATCGGGCACGCCGACTGCGACCGCGTCGCGGACGGCCGGGTGGGTCTAGAGGATCTCCTCGACCTCCTCGGGGAAGACCTTCTCGCCGCCGGTATTGATGCACACCGACCCGCGGCCCAGCAGCGACAGGGTTCCGTCGGCCTCGACGGTGGCGTAGTCGCCGGGGACGGAGTACCGCTCGCCGTCGATCACGAGGAAGGTGCGGGCCGACTTCTCGGGGTCCTTGTAGTAGCCGACGGGGGTGCGGCCCTTCACCGCCACCCGGCCCTGCACGCCGTGGCCGGGCTCGATCTTGTTGCCGTCGTCGTCGATGAGCACGGCGTTGTCGCCCAGGCGGAACTTGGCCGTCTTGGCCGCGCCACCAGCGCTCGAGATCGACGAGCCCATCCCCAATGCCTCGGAGGACGAGAACTGGTCGGCGAGCAGCATGGTCGGGTGCTGCTTGAGGAGGCCCTGCTTGGTCTCCTCCGACCACATCACTCCCGAGCTGATGATGGCGATGAGGCTGGAGATGTCCCACCGGCCCGGGTTGGCCTCGAGCGTTCGCAGCAGGGGCTTGGCGAAGGCGTCGCCCACGATGGCGGTGGCGTTGACCTTGTTGGTCTCGATGGCCTCGAGCATCTCCTCGGGGTCGAAGTTGCGCTTGGTCAGGGTGACAATGCACCCGCCCGTGTCGAGGATGCCGAACGACGTGAGTGCACCCGTGCCGTGCATGAGCGGGCAGGCCGGTATGGCGACGAGTCCAGGCGCAGTCACCATCGAGCGGACGGCGTCGTAGTCGGGCTCGTCGGGGAAGCGGATGGTGAGGCTCGAGCCGTTGAGCGAGCTGAACACGTCGTCCTGCCGCCACATCACGCCCTTGGGCATGCCGGTGGTGCCGCCGGTGTAGAGCATGTAGAGATCGTCGCCGTCGCGTCCCCAAGGTCCGCGCACGGCCTCGGCTGTCCCCGACTTGGCCGCGTCCCCGTAGGGGATGGCCCACTCGGGGCACGGGCCGCTGTCGTCGTCGACCCACACCCAGCCCTTGATCTTGGGGAGCTTGTTGCGCAGCACCTCGATGCGCTCGCTGAAGGTGCCGTGGAACACGACCGCCACCGCGTCGGCGTTGTCCCAGAGGTAGAGGAGCTCGTCGTCGGCATAGCGGTAGTTGGTGTTCACCGGCACCAGCCCGGCCTTGTAGATGCCGAACATCGACTCGAGGTACTCGCCGCAGTTGTAGAGGTACTGGGCGACCTTGTCCTGCTTCTCGACACCGAGGTCGAGCAGGGCTCGGGCGATGCCGTTGGACCGCTGGTCGAACTCTGACCACGTGACGCGCTTCTCGCCGTGGATGAGGGCCGGGGCGTCGGGGATGGACTGGGCGACGGCCTCCCAGGTATCGGCAAAGTTCCAACCGGGCACGCGCTTGCTCCCTCTCGATGCTGACGGTGGCGTCAGTCTAGGGTCCATCTATGGACCTGCTCATTCTGGGGGGGACGCAGTTCGTGGGCCGCCACCTGGCCGAGACCGCGCTCGACCGGGGCCACTCCCTCACCGTCTTCAACCGGGGGAAGACGGGGCCCGACCTCTTCCCTGACGCCACGCACCTGACGGGAGACCG